>JAJFUH010000218.1 GCA_021372535.1 bacterium | reverse complement strand
GATATGAGAACACCCAGATACCGCGGCCCTGGTAATACATGCGCTTGATCGTGTCAACATGGGTGCCGTCCGGCTTGAGGTAGGGCATGAAACCGCCGTATTTTTCATCGACCCGTATCGTGCCGTCCCATCCGGGAAGGTATCCCTCGCGCAGGTCTTTGAGATGAAATTCGCGCATATCCTTGAGCGACATTCCACCGAGCTCGGTCACGACTGTCGAGCTCACTGTGGAAGCGCCGTAATTTTCACCGCTCTGCTTTTCCCCGACAGCCCAAACGGAGGGGACTGCCGATAAAGCAAGCGCCTGTGCTGCCAGATTCGTTAAAAATGAACGCCTTTTCAAAGCTTGCCTCCTGTGACATGAATGATATTCGATTTCGAAAAGACTGTCATATATTATCGCGCCGTATGGCCCAGGCTCTTGTCGAGATATGCCTTTCCGGCCGTCTTCATAAGCACATAGTAAAGAATGCCCGATAGAATCTGGGTACTTATCGGGGTAATGAGGATATACGTCGTTTTGAAAATAAACGAATATATCACCCCGATCGCCCATACCGAAACCGCCACGGGATTCCAGCCGTTTTTGTACCAGTACCGGCCGTTGACTTTCACGAGCTCGTTGATGTCGAGCTTGTTGGTTCCCCTGCCGCGAAGGAAAAAGTAGTCGGCAATGATGATACCGTTTGCCGGACCGAGCGTACCCGCAAGAACATTCACGAATGTCTTGATCCCCCCGATACTGTAGATTCCCATGACCGCAGTAACCGTCCCGATGGCTACAACGATTGCTGTCGATATCACCCGGGGAATGCCGTTGGGGACCCATTTGTTGCCTGTCGTCAGGGTGGAGAGCGCAATACCGCCCCAGTACGGGTTGAGACAGTTGGTCGACCATGCCGCGAGGACAACGATCAACAGACCGGTGAACCCAAGCCCGAGCCTGTCGACGATGCTCGCCGGATCGTATTCCCCGACCATGACTGCGCCCATCATGCCGATGACAAACATGATCGTTCCGACCGTCCATGTGGCGACCATAAAGCTCGAAAACGCCGTCTTCCGCGATCGCGCATATCGGGACGAGTCCGCCGCGGCGATGAGCATTGCAAGCACGCCGCCGGATAGAATGGTGATCGCCTCGAAGATACTCATGGTGGTCTCCCGGGGACGGTTCAGTTCGAGGAGAACATCGAAATGATTGAACATCTTGTAGACCATCCAGGGGATGAGCAGTATGAGCAGCGGGGAGACGAATTTCTGAAACCACATTACCACATTATAACCGTAGATTGACGCGAAGCCCATGAGAATTCCCCACATGACATACTGGGCTTCAATGGGAACGCTCCAGCCGCCGTACAGGTTTTTAATGATGATTTCGAGGGCCGAAGCCGTTATTCCGAGCTGAAGGCCGAACCACCCGATAGTGCCGATGATGAGCGGTACCGAAGGGATAACACGCCCCCGTATTCCGAAAGCGGACCGCATGATCATGGTGCCGGGAAGACCCTCGGCCGCTCCCATGACGGCGCCTATCGCGATGTATATCCAGAAAAGCTGGGAAATAATGAGGGCGATAACCGCCTGCCAGAATCCGGCGTTCGTTATAACTCCGCCCTGCCAGAGCCGGGCAACCGAAATGGAAAATCCCGCCCAGAGCATGAACATTGCCCAGAATCCAGTCGTTCGCTCCTCGTTCGGAACCCTGTCAACACTGCGTTTTTCAACAAATTGAGCCACAAGAATCTCCTGTTGTCATTCTCTCTACCGAACTTTTTGATGTATACCGTATGGATACAAGAATTAATATTCGATAAGATAACATTTTGCATCGATATGACAAGAATTATTCATAAACGCCAACATGTATAGATTTAATGTTGGTATTATCACAATAATAGCAATATCCTATAACCTTATTCCTGCCTATACATGATCCCCCTCGGCTTCGCCTTTTCCCTCTTATAAAACAAAGGGGGAGCCGCACCATCTCCCTCCCTTAAAAAGGGGGGATGCCGAAAGGTGGGGGGATCTTTTTGAGACTAAAATACAAATTCAAAAGTATGAATTAATCGATATAACAAGGTAATAATTACACCCATGCTGCGGCTCACTCTGTTTTTTACTCCACGACAATGATATCATGGATTTCGAGCCGTGGCAGGGTAAGTTTTATACGGCCGTTCCCGTACTCGTACGGAATCGGTTTTCCGCCCGGTACCAGGGTCACGCTTTTGGGTTTCCTGTCATACCTGATTGACACCGCGAGCGGACCGGCAGGAGGGATTTCGTCAATGACGGAAATTTTTTCGTTTTCGTGGTCGCCGCCCGTATTGACAAGGTTCACTGCGAGTTTCCCGTTTATACGGTTGACCACGACATCCACCGAATGCGAGCCTTTCACCTCGACAATCGGATCGGGGAAGAGCTCACGGGCAAGATCGTTGAGGAAAGTGCGGGCAAGCGCCGTCCGGGCGTTCAGATACCGTTCGCCCAGGTCGAGGTACGTCGCGGCGATTTTACCCTTGCCGTACGCGGCGATGGATGCTGCAGGATCGGACGGTCCGGCCATGTCATTACGTGCATCGTAGTAGATTGAACCGAATTGCCTGACGCCCTGCCCTAATTCGGCTTTCTGGGATATGGTCTCAAGCCCTGCGAGCCAGCCGTTGTATTCAAGCCCGTTCACCTTTTTTTCGGGGCTCCCGATGAGTCTGATGCCGAGCTCTTTTTCGAAAAGCGCCGCCGCCTTCGGGCCTGTCACGAGGAGATTACCGCCGTTTTTCACGTATGCGAGGAGCTTGTCCCTGAACGGAGGATCGAGATACTCCCATTCCGGCACGACAATAAGCGGGTATTCCTGCATACGGCCATCGAGGTGGTGCTCCATGACGATCTCCACTGAATTCTGGGAATCGAGGAGGCTCTGGAGAATGCCGCTCATGGGTGACAGCTCGCCGCTCCATGCGGAGAAAAGCTTGGAGTTGATGCGGTAAAAGGCGCTGCCCGAATAGAGGAGGCCGATCTGGGGAACCGGCTGCGCCTTGTGACAGACAGCCTGGCGTTCGCGGCAGAATTTCGCGACCTCGCCCATGATGTTCCGGTCCCACTCCCACTGCCGCACGGAGCCGTCACGGTTCTGGGGGAAATAGGCCTGGAAACCTCCGCCGAGCGAGATAACGATTGCCGCCTCGCGCTCGAGCTGGGGAATGGATTTTGTGCTGTAATGACTGGGAGTCCATGTAAAACTCCATGCCATGAGGTCCCAGGGCTTGCCCTGGTGCACCATGCTCCGGCCCTCAAGACGGCCCGAGTTAACGCTGTTCCGCGCGGAAAAATCTCCGGAGATGAAGTCGACATCGATAGTCACCGGTTCGGGCATCATGGAACTGTATGCCCAGTTGCTGGCAATCTGGAATTTCGGGTTGTACTTATGGAGCTCGGTGACATAGTGATCGAGGTAAGCCCTGAATCCGTCACGGCAGAACTGCGTAAATTCATAGTACCCGGGATCATCCTTTTGACGGGGAACGGTAGCGATGCCGGTTTTTTCACGGAACATCCTGAGAACATTGTCCCCGTAGTCACGCTCGATTGCCCAGCACTCGCCATCCACCCAGACACCGTCGATATCGTAAACGTCCGAGAGTTCCTTGAACTGTGGAATAAGAAGCCTGTCCACATAGGGACCGTACACCGATGTCAGACGCTCGTCGGTTTTCCCCTTTTCGTCGACACGGGCCCATTCGGGGTGAAGTTTCACCGCTTCGGCATCCCAAACGCCGGAATAATGGAGGTAAAGCGCCACGCCGTGCTTTGCGGTGACATCCCTCCATATCCGAAGCTGATCGCGGACGAAACCCGGCGCCGGGTTCCCGACCTTCGTCGGATAGCTCGATATGCCGGGATGTCCCTTGCAGTCGCACTGGATATAATCGGGATGAAGCTGTTCGATGATGCGCTCGATCATTTCGGGGGTGACATTTTTTCCGATCTCCGTGCAATCATACCCGGCATGAAAATCGAAGTGTACGCCGAGAAAACTCTCCGACCGTCTGAGACGTTCGGGCGTCTGTGCATCAGCCCGGAACAACGCGGAGCATGCGAAGAGTACAGCGAAAAACGCTGCGGTCAATGACCGTTTTGTCATAAAGCCTCCCTCTTTTTTATGGTATTCTATATTAAGTTCACTACAATGAATATCCGTTCTCTGAACGAAACAAGTTTTTTTTGTAAAAAACCCGCCTGAGGCCGTAACCGTGTTCGACGAGAATGTCGAAAGAGCCATATATGTGTTTTGATTAAAACACCTTGAAAATACAAAGTTTATTTGCAATATTACGGAAACACTCGACAAAAGTGTCGAAAGCGTATATACTACAATAGAACATGACGGAAGTGGTAATAATGCATAACATACTGTATTTCAAGAGAATAGCTGGTTGCCTTCGCCGGATGTCCCGGTTGGCATGAGGGTTGCGTAATCAGGATGCAGGAAAACATGTCAAAGAGACTGCAATGGTGTATCGAGCATAACGGAGGAAGCATACCATGAGACAATTAATCGTTACCTATATTCTGGCATTCGGTGTTTTAACCATTCTTGTTCCCGACGCCGTATATGCGCAAGAGAACAAAACATCGAAAAAATGGGCAGGAACCATGTTCGTGGACGAGAACGGCGACGGTATCTGCGATACCTTTGAGAACAGCGGTCAGGGTAAAGGGCTCGGTCCCGGAAACAAAAAGGGCAGTGAAAAGGCGGGAAACGGTTTTGTCGATTCCGACAGCGATGGTATCTGCGATAATACGGCAGCCCGTCCGGGAAAGGGTTTCGGTCAGGTACGAATGAACAATAATCCCGGGAACTTCGGAGGCGGTGATTACGAATGCACCGACAAGGGAAACATCACCTTGAATTCGACACGTCAATGGAACAATTCCATTTTCAGGAGAGACAGGGGAAAAGGCTACTCCGGAGGAAAATCCAATGACAACGGCGGAAAGGGTTTCGGCGGTCATGGAATAATAATGTCCGGAACCGGTTCTATTCTGCCGAAATGAATCCAGAGCGAACTATGCGGCGGGAACGTAATGAACACACAATCGCGGGAACAGTGAAGCAATGATGAGTAACGATAAAAAAAGTATTTATCACGGGAAGGCGGAAGAGCGGCATTTACTCCGCCTGTTCCGGTATATACGGGGTGTGATGAAAACAGCCTGTGTCATCGTTTTCATGCTTGCACTGTCCGTTCCACGGCCCGCGTGGACAGCCGGGAAACCCCCCGCTTATGAAAAGCCGGAATTTCTCGATGCCGACGGGGACGGTAAAAACGACTTGTTCCGTGATGCCGACGGCGATGGCGTCAACGATATAAGCGGAAAACCTTACCACCATAATTTTTCGTTCACCGATGCCGACGGGGACGGTAAAAACGACCTTTTCCAGGATGCCGACGGCGACGGGATCAATGATCTTCTGACTGAGAAAGAACAGAACGCCATAAACCGTGGACCGATAGCCATCGATTTCGATGAGGACGGCATCAATGATGTTACCGGAAAACGGTACGGGCAGGAGATGAAAACCGGCAGGTTTATCGACGAAGATGGCGACGGAATCCGTGATGTTCCCGCGAGAGGAATTCAGACAAGGCAGATGGGGCATGAACGCGACATTAACATGGACAGGTTCAGCGACGAGGACGGCGACGGGATAAACGACGGTCGCGGTTTCGGCCGTGAAACGAGAAACGAGAACAAGAACAATCAGGGTAAAGGCAGACAAAACCAGAGGAACAAGTGAAGACAGTCGTAATACTTCTTGCCGGACTTGCTTTCGCCGGTACATCCGCGTCCGCTGAATATATGGCCGGCCTGGCAGTTGATTCTTCTTCCAACATGCTCCTGCGTATCAACGGTGTATCGGGAACCATTACATCCATGTACGGGAGCGCCGGGCTCAGATCGGGCCGGGCAAGTTGTTCATATGGATTTGACGGAGGTGTGCTGGAGCATTACGACGGCATACAATTCCATCATCACTCCGCCGTCGCGTCGTATACCGTTATATCGCGGAATACCCTGTTTTTCGATACGGGTGTAGAATATGATCTTGCGCGGTACGGAGATGTCACCGTACTGACAGGATACGAGCAGTATGGATTCTCGGCGCGGGTGAAGGCATACCTGACGCCTTCGCTGCTTCTGAGAAGCGAAAGCAGTGTCGGGGGCCGGTCATACCGGACATTCGGGAGTGAAAGCTACACCGATGCCGTAAGCTATGTCCGACTCGACCGGTTTTTTAACTCGGGGACAACGCTCCGCGGTCAGATTGACCTGGGGATACGTCATTATCCGGACGCGCCGGGCACACCCGACACATCGTTACTGGGATCGAGGCTCAGAGTTGCCCAGTCGCTTGGCGAGCGGTGGGGAATGTTTGTCGAAACACAGGCGCAGGCCATCAATTCAACACAGAAGGAAGTCAGAACCAATAACTCTTCGAACACGTATATCCCCGATTATAACCGTATCTTCCTCGACGACATATACAAGTATTCGATGTACGGATTCATGTTCAACACAAAATACCTGATAAATCGCTCGGGAAATATTCAGTTCGAGAGCAAGGCGATGAAAAAAACCTATGACAGCTCGATTTCCTCCTCGTACTGGTATCTTCCACCGGAAGGCTGGGACGAGTGGGAATGGAGTTTGAATTGCGTCATAGCGTACCGGCCCGGTTTTTTCCCGGCATTCGTTCATCCTCTCTGCGAGGTTTATCATGTCGAAGTCGATGCTTCCCTGGATAGTTTATCGTACGATTCCACCGGCATATCGATCCGTTTTGAATTGTACTGAACGGGAATATCATGAAAACTGCCCGGATTGAAACCATATACATCATCGGTGTCTGGATTCTGGTGGTGACCCTGTTCGGTACGGTCATGTACATGGGATACCGCCGCAATACCGAGGACCTCAACCAGATCATGATGAATGAGGCCAGATGGCTTGTCGATATTGTCAGTATTTCCGCCGAAGCCGGAATACATGCGCTCGACGAGGTCGAGGACCTTACTGCCCGGAGACTTTCAGACAATGCCCGGCTCATCGATCATTTAGCTTTGCGGGGAATTATTTCCCGCGATCTGCTGGAACGTATAGCCCGTGAAAACGATCTCCAGATGATCAATATTCTCGATGACCGCGGCCGTTCGGTTATGAGAAGCAGTCCCGAGGCACAGCAAGACATGGATATGGAGAAAAAACACCGTCCGGCGGTTCAATCCGTTCTTGCCGGCAAATCGGATGAAGAAGTCATCGGTTTCATGGAAGACAGCTATTACAGCGGGAAACGCTACGGTGTGGTCGTGAAAGGTCATGACAGCGGTGCGGTTGTCGTAAATACCGATTCGAAGAAAATGCTCGATTTCCGCAGATCGGTTGGGCTCGGCACCCTTTTCAGGGAAATCGGGCTGAATGAGGGCGTGCGCTATGTGGTTCTCCAGGACACCCTCGGCATCGTGGCAGCATCGGAAGGTGTGACTGAGATGACGCGGCTCCGGGACGATACCTTTCTGGTCAGGGCAGACAAAGGCGACTGGGGAGTCCGTACCATCCGTAACGGCAGCGAGGGAACACTCGAGGTTGTCCATCCCCTGATTGTTGACGATGTCAATCTCGGCATCATACGCCTCGGGCTCTCCACCGAGGCGATGGATGCCATAAGGCACCGGGCGCTTCGGCAGTTTCTCATACTCTTTTTTGCCTCGGTTTTTTCGGGGGCGTTCGTGTTCTTTTTCGCCATACTGAGGCAGAACTACCTGATCCTGAATGCCGAACACGACCGGATTCTCCGCGATGTCCGCATGATGGAGGAACAGACACGCCGCTCGGAACGTCTCGCCTCCATGGGCCGTCTCGCTGCCGGGGTCGCGCATGAAATCCGTAACCCGCTCAATTCGATCAGTATCATCGCCCAGCGTCTCAAATCCGAATTTACCACAACCCGTGATGAAAACGAGTTTGCCGGACTTCTCTCCACCGTGAGCAGGGAAATTGCCCGGATAAGCACGATTGTCGATAATTTTCTCAGGTATGCCCGCCCCCCGGAGCTTGTTCTGACCCGGGTGCGTGTCGGTGAACTGATCAGCGAAATACTCGGCATTGTCGGCGAAAAAGCACGCAGCGAGGATATAACCGTTACCACTGATATCGAGCCGGATTTGGCAAGCAGCTGTGACGCCGACCAGATGAAGCAGGCGATTCTCAATGTCGTGCTCAATGCGCTCGATGCGACCCCCAAACAGGGTACTGTTTTCATCCGCGCCCGGAAGCATAAAGGAGGGATCGCCGTGGAGGTTCAGGATACGGGCAGCGGCATTCCTGATGAAAATCTGCCGAAGATTTTCGATCCCTATTTCACGACGAAGGCAAATGGCACCGGTCTGGGTCTGAGCGAAGTACACAGGATAGTCACCGCCCACGGCGGCAGGATTACGGCGGAAAACGGCGTAAAAGGCGGCGCTGTTTTCACTATCACATTACCACCTGACGGGGAGAAATCATGAAAGCGGCTGTACTTATTGTAGATGACGAGGCAATCCAGCGTGAACTGCTCGGAGGATACCTGAAAAAGAAGGGATACGATGTCCAGGCTGCATCATCCGGGCCCGAGGCTCTCGACCATATTACAACCCATACGTTCGATATCATGATAACCGACCAGAAGATGCCCGAAATGAGCGGGCTCGAACTTGCCGGAAGAGTGCGGAACGACCACCCGAACATCTCGGTTGTCATGCTGACCGCTTACGGCAGCATCGATGACGCCGTACAGGCCATGAAAAACGGCGTGGAAGACTACCTGACCAAACCGATAAACCTCGAGGAGCTCGATCTCATCCTCGAACGTATTCTCGACAGACGTCAGCTCGTCCGCGAAAACGAATGGCTGCGCGAGCAGGTTCGCAAGTCCCCCGATGTTCCCGGGATTGTGTACATCTCCGAGGCGATGGAAGGTGTGATGAGTCTGGTCGCCCGGGCGGCGGAAAGCCGTGCCACCGTGCTCGTGACCGGCGAGAGCGGAACGGGAAAGGAACTTGTCGCCCGCGCAATTCATGAGCTGAGCGACCGTAAACAGAAGCCCTTCGTTGCAGTGAACTGTTCGGCGGTGCCCGAGAACCTTATCGAAAGCGAGCTGTTTGGCCATGAAAAGGGCTCGTTTACCGGTGCGGACAGGCTTCGGGTCGGACGGTTCGAGCAGGCGGACGGCGGGACACTGTTTCTCGACGAGATCGGGGAGGTTCCCCTGACCGTCCAGGTCAAACTGCTGCGAGTCCTCCAGGAACGCGCCTTCGAGCGGGTTGGAGGAAACGAGAGCCTTCATGTCGATGTCCGCATAGTCGCCGCAACGAACCGTAACCTCGAAGAGGATGCCAGGAACGGAGACTTCCGTCAGGACCTCTACTACCGTCTCAATGTTGTCGGCATCGAGATTCCTCCGCTGCGGAACCGCAGATCGGATATACCCGTGCTCGTGGAGCATTTTATCGGGCATTATTCCCGCGAACACGGAAAGAAGATCGGCTCGATATCGCCGGAAGCCCTCGACCGTCTCGTCAAGTACCCGTTTCCCGGCAATGTGCGCGAGCTCGGCAACATCGTCGAGCAGGCAGTCGTCCTCTCACGCGGGGATGCGATCACGCTCCGTGACCTGCCGCTCCGCATTTCTTCCGGTGACGACAGCAAAACCCCGGAGGACAGTTCACTCGAAGAACAGGTTGCCGCCCTCGAACGCTCACGGCTCCGTAAAGCGATGGATGAAACCGCCGGAAACAAGAGCGCTGCCGCACGGCTCCTCGGGATTACCGAGCGCAAGATACGGTACATGCTGAAAAAGTACGGGGAAAAAGAGTAAGGGGCAAGGCAGAAGGCAAAAGGCACAAGGGACAAAGGGACAAGGCAGAAGGCACAAGGCATAAGGGACAAAGGGACAGAGAGACAGAGGGGAAATACATTGTCTGAACCGCTGATTGCTATGATTAACTGATTACCATGATAAAATGTGGAGTTTTCGGGATTTTTGTATGATCATCAGGTGCTCCTGTCGAAAAATTTCTGCGGAATCCTCCTTCGACAGAGTCCCGAACGGGACTTTTCGGTAATAGCCCGGTATTTCAATGCAGGGCGTAATGATATGAATTCACAACGTATTGTATGGTGACATTTTTTATCCGGACTTTTCATTGACCCCCCTCGGCTGCGCCGTATCCCTCTATAAAAGAAGGGGGGAATTTCCGATCAACCGTGCTGTTTCACTGTGGAAGAACTGCGGATATTTTATAACGTTAAAGATGCACAGCAGCCTCTTTCCAATACACACTATGCATAAAACAGGATATACTGATTTTTTTCTCCGTGTCCTCCATACTCGCCGTGCTGACATACCGTCGCAGCAGGTCTCCGTGGTGAAATTCTTATAACTTACATGCTTATTACATGGCATAACCGGATTGTTTTATAAATTCTTACAATAGTGAGCATCGGAGTTTTAAAACGCTTCCAGTGCATATTCCCCGTTGAAAAGCCCCGAATGAATGAGCGGTTTTCGGAAAAAGAAGCGCAACTGTTTGAACACATCGAAGATGTGTGAGTTTTGCGCTTCCCGAAAATCGCGAAGCGAATGAGGAAAAAGGCTTTTCACGGGGCGCACTTTGTCCCCGAATCATTAATCGGGGATGGTTACTTTCCTTTGGGCGAGCAAAGGAAAGTAACATGACGAGCTATTTTCCACTATTCGCCTTACATAATCCGATACCTTTTCAGGCAGAAAAACGTTTAAGATAATACCGATATTATTGATTATCCGATAATTTCCCTTGGTTAAATTAGGAAATTCATATATATATATCAGTCAGGAATTTGATAATAATCAGGAGAGTACTTTTTTATGAAAAGCAGCAGAACCATACAAAATGCCATGACTGCGGAGACAGGTCAATCGGCTCCGAAGGAAAATACCCGGAAAGTGTCTCACTGTCTCATGAATCAGTACGAAGATCTTGTACAGAATGCGAACATCATTGTTTTACGGATAGATAAAGATGGTTTCATCACGTTTTTCAATGCATTCGCGGGGGAAACATTCGGATTTTCCGGTGATGAAATAATCGGTAAAAGTGTCATTGATACCATCATTCCGAAAACGGGCAATTACGCTCGTTATTTTCGAAAAATGATCAGGCAGCTGCTGAGCCACCCCGATGAATATGTGACACAGGAGATTGAAAATACCTGCCTCAACGGTGAAAGAGTATGGGTCGAATGGCGGTATTATGCAATTTCGAATAACAGCGGGCAGGTTGTTGAAATTGCATGTTTCGGCAAGGATATATCCCGACGGAAACTGGCGGAACAAGCTCTCCTCGAAAACGAACGTACCGCTCAGGCGCTTCTGAACGTTACCTCGGAATCCGCGATAATGATCGATCTTACGGGGAAAATTCTTCTTATCAATGAAATCGCCGCTCAACGGCTCGGCAAGACTGCGAAGGAATTGACCGGCAAAAACCTTCAGGATTTAATGCCTCCGGAGATAAAGGATGCGCGGAAGAAGCAGGTTCTGGATGTAATCCGGACAAAAAAGGCGGTACGGTTTCAGGATATGCGGTCGGATTATTATTTTGATACCATGGTTTATCCGATTCTCGATGAACAGGGTAATGTATGCCGTGTCGCCGTTTTCGCCCGCGACATAACCGAGCAGAAAAGAAAAGAGGAAGTTTTACGTTTTCAGAAGACACTTCTGGAGAGCCAGACCGAAGCCTCGATTGACGGTATTCTTGTCGTTTCGGGCAACGGTAAACTGATTTCAGCGAATAAGCGGTTTACCGAGATGTGGAAAATACCCCGCAGAATTATCGATGATGGTTCCCGGGAGAAGGCCGAACAGCTTCTCTATAAAAAAATGGCTGATTCCGGTATGGTTACCGGGAGATTGGATCATTTGCGGAAACACTGTGAAGAAAGCGACCGGTTTGAAATAGAATTGAAGGACGGACGGGTGTTTGACAGCTATACGGCGCCTGTGATGAATCAGGAGGGTGATTGTTACGGCCGGGTATGGTTTTATCGGGATATCACCAGCCAGAAACTTCATGAAAAGGCTCTGGAGGATGAGACCGAACACCGAAAGGCGCATGAGCGGGAACTCGAGAAACTGACACGGAATCTCGAGGAAGCGAATAAAAAACTGCATGAGATTTCCATTCGTGACGGGCTTACAGGCATTCCGAACCGACGTTTTTTTGACGATGTGTATCAGACCGAGTGGCGGCGGGCTGCCCGTGACAAAGAGCCGGTTTCCCTTCTCATGATCGACATCGATTACTTTAAAAGATTCAATGATACGTACGGCCATCTCAGGGGTGACGAGTGTCTCAGGGAAGTTGCCAGAGCGATTGAACAGACCGTGAACCGCTCCGGCGATTTCGTAGCCCGTTACGGGGGAGAAGAATTCGTTGTTTTACTCCCCGGCACCAAGGAAAAAGGTGCACAGAAAGTTGCCGAGGCGATTCAGTCCCGCCTGAGGGACATGGCAATTGAACACCAAGAATCGGATATCGGGAAATTTGTTACGGTCAGCATAGGAATATCGGTTGTCTTTCCGGGTCGTGTAACCGATCCGGTTTCGCTGATAAAAGCTTCCGATGATGCGCTCTATGATGCGAAAAGTCACGGACGTAACCTGATTCGAACTAAACTCATGGATTGAGGGTCGGATTGTGGGAAACAGACATAAAACTGAGCCATCCGTAAGCATGGAAATGTTCCGGGATTTTATAGATTCGGCGACAGAAGGTTTTATATTGTTCGATTCGGAGATGAATACCCTGATGATTAACGGTGCCATGCTGGAAATGCTCCGAAAGAAAAAAAACGATGTTCTCGGGAAAAACCTGACGGAGTTATTTCCGGATATGAAGGATTCTGGAGGGTATGACCGGTGCATGGATGTTCTTGAAACAGGGAAGCCCTTCGAGCTCGATTATGCCGTTTCCAGAAAGATTTTCAGCACTCAGAATATATACCTGAAGGTGTTCAGAGCCGGTGATGGTCTGGGCATGACGGTCAACGATATTTCCGACCGTAAAGAAATCGAGGATGCCCTTGTCGAGAGCCGTCAGAAATACCAGACAGTTTTCCATAAGGCCAATGATTTCATGGTGCTTATCGATGAAGACGGGAAAGTATTGGATGTCAACGATCGTTCGAGGGACTTCCTGGGATATTCCAAATATGATTATATCGGGAAAACCCTTTTCGAGCTTCCGATTTTAAATGAAGAATCGAAAAAAGTTGCCGTCGATAATTTCTTGCAGCGCATGAAAGGGGAGGCAGTCCAGACGTATGAACTGGAGATGGTGAAACAGGATGGTGAAACGGTGATCGGAGAGGTCAACGGAGCCCTCATCGAGCTCGCGAATAACCGCAGGGGTGATCTCATCATCATCCGTGATGTGACCGGGCGGAAAAAGGCGGAAAAAGAGCGGCTGGATCTTATCAGCAAACTTCAGGAAAAAACGGAGGAGCTCAACACCATTCTGGAGAACGTGGGGGATGGAATAATCACCGTGAATAACGAGTACACGATAACCGCTTTTAATAACGCTTTCAGCGAACTGGTTGGTTTGCCGCGGGAGGAGATAATCGGCAAGCCCTGTTATGATATCATCCGGTGTGTCGACAACGACCGGAACGATCTCTGCAATCATTCATGCGGACTTGAACAGACCCTCCTGAAAGGACTCACATTCGTTGAGCGGAGCATCATTCAGCACCGTGATGATACAACCACTACCGTGGAGTCGGTCAATTCTCCTCTGAAAAGCGTGGATGGAAGTATTATCGGGGCTGTCAAGTCCATACGTGATATTACGAAGGAAGCGGAGATCGAGCACATGAAGGAGGAGTTTGTTTCGACTGTTTCCCATGAGCTCAGAACGCCGCTTACCGCAATTCAGGGATATATCGATCTGATTCTTGCCGGCGAGACCGGCGAAATCAATGATGTCCAACGGGAGTTTCTGGACATGGTATCCAGAAATTCAGAGCGTCTCACCCTCCTGATCAACGATCTCCTCGACATTGAAAAGCTCGAAGCGGTCAAACTGACCCTCCGTATGCAGAAAGTGTCCCTGAGCGATCTGGTGAGATATTCTGCCAATACGCTGCGCCACAATGCCCTTGAAAAGAAGCTGGATTATATCCTCGACATTAAGAACGGCATCGAAGGTTATTTTGATCAGGATAAAATCACGCAGATTATGCTGAACCTCATCTCCAACGCAATCAAGTTCACGCCCGAGGGATCGGTTACGATCAAACTGGATGAACGTAACAACAAGGCTGAAATCAGTATTCTGGATACCGGTATCGGAATCAGCCCCGCAGACCGGAAAAAGCTCTTCACAAAGTTCTTCAGGGCGGAAACACCTCTGGTAAAAAAGATTCCCGGTACGGGGCTCGGGCTTTCGATCGTCAAAAAACTCATCGAGGTACATAAAGGGAAAATCATCGTATCGAGTGATACCGGCAAGGGATCGGAATTCCTTGTCGTGCTACCGCTGGAAAAAAGAGGTACAGCGGGAAGAAGCGATAGGAAAACTGTCTGAATTTGTTTGTATAACACATTGTTTTACTGGAGCTTTGTATGCCAAAAACAATTGTTCTTGCCGAAGATGAGCCTCATATCGCCCGCCTCGTCATATTCAAGCTCGAACGTGAGGGTTATACGGTCATCTGGGCAAAGGATGGCGGTGAAGCGCTTGAAAGTATTGCCAGCAACAAGCCCGATCTCGTTCTTCTCGACATTATGATGCCCGTCATGGATGGTTACGAAGTATTGAAAAAGGTGAAAGAACAGGAAAATCTCAGGTCGATACCTGTCATCATGCTTACTGCGAAAGGACAGGAGAGAGATATTGTCAAGGGATTCAATCTCGGCTCGGAAGATTACATTGTGAAACCCTTCAGGCCGGCCGAGCTGGCAGCGCGCATAAAAAAAGTGCTTGATGAATGACGTCGGGAAGAATAGTGACAGACACCGCTGATACGGTGGTATATCCGGATTATTAACACGATTCTATACACGGATCGGGTGGATTGTCATACCGTTTTCTTCACTCCCGTACGTTCCATGGTGCCCCATGTCTTTTTTCCCCTCAGGTAGTCAATAATTCCTCTGAACCGCCACAGTGTATGGATCTGCCGGTATCCGAAATTTTCCATGACGCTGAAAAAAAACAGCCTGACGATATGGCTGTATTGCGGGTAACGCTTAAACGAGAGTTCTTCCAGTACAATAGAGCTGACGGAGAGTATTATGCCGAGAATAATGGCAACAATGAAAAAAAGAACCGCGAACTGGATATTGACTATCCCGAAGACACAGGAGATAGGGAAAACGATATACCCGAGTAATTCAACTATCGGACCGAGCATCTCGAAAAAGAAGAAAAACGGCATGGCAAGCATGCCCACAACTCCGTACCGTCGATTGAGAAGCATCTTTCTGTGGGTTATGAGTGTTTCGATAAGCCCGCGCTGCCAGCGGTTTCTCTGATGGCTCAGAATCCTGAGCGATTCGGGTACCTCGGTCCAGCACACCGGCTCGGGCACAAACGTTATTCTGTAAGGTATCTTATTTTCGCGCATGATCTTATGCATTCTCACCACGAGTTCCATATCCTCTCCGACCGTATCGTGACTGTAGCCGCCGCAGCGGATAATCACGTCTTTTCTGAAAAGCCCGAATGCCCCCGAGATCACGAGCAGACCATTGAGCACATCCCAGCCGACTCGCCCGAACAGGAACGACCGGAGGTATTCCACTGTCTGAAAGTTCGGGAGCCATTTGGGCGACATTTCGATCCGGACGACTTCCCCTGCACGCACCGTACATCCATTGACAACCCTGATTATTCCTCCGACAGCGATTGTTTTCGGATCATCGAGGAATGGTCGAACCATCTTAACCATGACCTCCGGCTCAAGAATCGAGTCGGAATCGATGGCGCCCACCAGCGGGAAACGCGCTATGTTGATTCCGGCGTTCAATGCGTCCGCCTTACGACCGTTGACCTTGTCAATCACCACAAGGTTCGCATAATCCTCGGAGGTGTATATCCCCCGGATATCTTTACAGGGGATGATAATCTCATAAGGCCGGAACGATCGTTTCAGCCTGTACTCCCCGATAAGGACATCGAGCGTCCTGTCGGTTGAGCCGTCGTTAATGACGATGATTTCATATTCCGGATACCGGAGCTGAAGGAGCGATTTTACACTGTCGGCAATTGTCGCTTCCTCGTTATGCGCGGGCGCCAGAACCGAAATGGGCTTGTAGAAGGAGGACTGAAACAGCTTTTTGTACTGCACGATCGAACTCGACACACCCATATAATGGCGTATCGAGAAAAAGGAAAGAATCGACAGGAGCATATATATGCTGTTGATCGATAAAAAATATAGCAGGACAAAGTAATTAAACAGGATGATTGCTGTAACGACAGTGTCTCTCATGGATTAAAAAGCCTTGTGAAAAAACACTATATGTATGGATTTAAGCTGTCAAGGGTCGACACGAAGTGACGATTTACATGCCCTTGACAGCAACAAAACGATATATTTCAAAAACGGGCATGTGATAAAGAGACTTTTTCACCGCCCTCTTATTTATACCCCGGTTTCGTATAATACATACCTGATGACATCCTCAAGGTCTTTACTGTCCCTGAGCACCGTTTCCAGGATGGCTTTCCCTTTCTCTCCGAACCGTGCGAGCGATTGAGCGCTGTAGAGTTTTACCCACAGATTATCATCGGAGACAAGTATTCCTGATAACAGGGGAATTATTTCCTCCGTACCGATATTTCCGAAAGCTTTTACCGCCTGGCTTCTGATAATCCAGTCGGGTGCGGAAATATTGTCCTGAAGAAACGGTATACTCTCCGGGTCGCAGAATACGCCGAGCGCCTTGATACAGCCGATTTTGAGCTCCTTGTTCTCGGTCTGCCTTGCCAGTTTCAAAACGACAGTCGAACTGTCGAGTGCATTTTTATAGGCGAGAATATCCACTATGAGCCGTTTCCCCGCATCGGTGACTTCGCGGTCATCGAGAAGCCTGGTCAATACCGGATTGAGCTCGCTTCCATAACTCAGAATGATATCCGATACCTTGGATATACTGAGGTCGGTTTTGTTGAGAACATCACGGATAATCCGGTCAAGGTTTTTCCCTGTGCCGATACGGTTGAGGGCCTCGAATGCGCTGATGGCGACGAACGAGCTGCTATCGTAAATGAGGTTCATGATTTTTGATTCGGCCGCGCGGTAGTTCATCAGTCCCAGGTAATGGGCGCTGTATGCGCGTTCAATCGCATCTGAGGAGTCAAGGGCGCCCATAAGAACCTCATAGTATCCGATATTCCAGAGAAGCCGGATGAGGCGGTCGTTGTCTTCTCCCTTGAGGTCGACCAGGTAATTTTCGATAAATGCCCCGAATATCATCCAGTCGCCTGTTTTAAGTTTCAGACTGTAAAGATCGACCGTGTCGATTATACCGGTGATATAGTCGAGGACTATTTTCTCCCAATGCGCTTTTTTTCGGATGACACGGCGGTTTCTCATATTATAGATGATACGGAAGATAATGGCGTACATGAGCAGAAAGAATACTATTACAGCCATGATGAGAATAACGCTCACCAGGATGAGTTCACGGGTGGAAAAAAAATGCAGTATGCCGGTCGTATTCATGTGTCCCCTGGTGTTCCATGTATTTCAGAATCTGACATCGACAATGAGGATGTTTTTCAAATCCGTGTATTTGGATTCACGGGACATATTTTCATAGAGGTAATAGAAAGTAAGACCGTCGCTGAATATATAGCTTACCTGTGCGAGCACCGAGAAGAAACTCATGTTAGCGCCTTTTGTGAGGAGGGTTTCATACTCGGGACTGTACAGACGGTTTCCTCCGGTAATTCCCAGCCTGAGAGATATTCTCCTCGTAATCCCGTATTCCCCGTCCGTCCAGTATGACTGGTCGAAATTGCCATCCGAATCGACGCTTCCAAAGTATTTTCCCCAGAGAGAGAGCCGTGGGGTCACGGAGAACCGGATACTCGGCGAAAGCAGGCTGAAGGAAATACCGGGATAGGAACTGTGACGGAATCCGATTCCAGCGATATACCGGGTTTTTTCACGGGTCAGTTCCGCGGTGAAGTGGTCGGAGGTCTGATCCGCCGAGTCGCGTCCGTGTCCATAGGTAAGCTCGATATAGTGGTTGCTGCCTATATTGAGGACCGATCCCGCAGTAATGATGGTATTATTCCAGGAACTCCGATGATCGTGGTATGCCCTGACGAGAAGCGAGGCAGAGGGACGTACCCGTACAAGGGCGGTATTCTCGAATACCTTCGATAAACCGATACCGGAATAATCGAGATAGGAAAACGAAAAGATGTTCCTGACCCGTTCAGCGGAACCTGCTGTACTGCCGACGAAAAGAACTGTCACGACAATGGGGATTATTTTTCGTATGTTCATGTATTCACCGTATTGTTAAGAGGATTGGTATCGTTAACATACTGTACGGATATGCGATGATGAGAATCATGAACGTAAAAAAATAATGCTGGTCACCTCCGAATCATTACCGGTGTCTATCGTGTTTTGAAGTCCTTCGGATACAGGATAATCTGTACGAGATTGTTCGTGTCGAGATAAGTGTTTGCCGCCTTCCGGACAGCATCGGGCGACAGATTTTCTACCATGCTGTCGAATTGGAGAACGGTCAGCGGGTCCTCCCGGTTAAAGTAGTAAAAATCCATAATGTTCAGCCAGAAAGAATTATCCTTGAGGTCCGTTTCACGCTGCCGTTTCTGACTCTCCCTGACCTTTTCGAGATAGACATCGGTCGTGCCGGATGTTTTAAGGCTGTCTATCTGGGTGAAAACCGCGGCGGTCAGCTCGCCGACCCGTTCCGGAGCGCAGCCGAACGATATGGTGAGCTGATACTGCTCGCGAGGATAATGGGAAAGCGATTGGGAAACGTTCACACCGTACGTGCCGCCCATATCCTCGCGGATGACCTCGCGAAGTTTGATCCGGAGAAGCTCGGTCATCGAGCCCATATCGTAACGGTTCTGGTATGACCAGGAAAAATCACCGGTAAAGATGAGCTGCACCTGGCTCTTTTGCTCGATTCCCGCCCTGACTTCTTTCCTGATCGATCCCCGGGGAAACATGACTCCGGTGTCCCGCCAGGTTTCCTTTCGCTTGAGGGATGGCAGGCCTCCGATATACGTTTCGACGAGAGGTTTTATTGACGAAAGGTCGAAATTGCCGACGAAATAGAAGGTGAAATCGCTCGCATCCATAAAACGGTCGCGGTAAATATCGTACGATGCATCGAGATTCATCTCATCGAGGAGGGCTGTTGTCCAGGGCCGCATGCGCGGGTGATAGGAGGCCATGGTTACCAGGACGGTATCGGAAAAGGCTGTTTCGGGTCGTGCGCTGCGGTTTTCTATCATGCCTTTCATGCGCGATTTGTATGAGAGGAACGCTGTGCTGTCTTTGCGCGGTTCGGTGAAATAGAGATAGATAAGCTGAAACATGGTTTCGATATCTTTGGGAGATGCGTTCCCGGTAATGCCTTCCTGAAGGTCGCTTATCCAAGGTGACACACCCACAACCTTGCCGGAGAGTTTTTTATCGAGCTCGATAAGATTGAACGGCCCCGCGCCGCCTTCATTCACTATCGCGGATGCCGTTTTGGCGGCAATGAAATTCCTGTCCGGTACCAGCGAATATCCGCCGGGGCTCGATGATGTAAAGATGATTTCGTCATTCTTGAAATCGGTGGGTTTGAGAACGACACGAACCCCGTTGGCGAGCGTCCATTCGGTAATTCCGATTTTCTCTATCAGGCGCTCGCTGACGACGGGGGATGGTGTGGGAGGTGTCTCGACGAGAGGACGGTCGGAGACGGTATCGACATACGGCTCGATCTCTTTTTCGCTTACGGTGTCGATAACAGTGAGAATTTCTTTTTCACCGGGCACCTTCACACCGGGTTTTTCAGGCGCATTGACCATGATGACCCTGTTGCGGTCAGATATCCATGCGGTCGCCAGCCTGTTTACCTCTTCCAGGGTGATTTCCGGAATATATTTATTGAAGATGGCATATTCAACCTCAATACCCGGAATTGGCTCGTCCGCAAGAAAATTACGCGAGTATTCGTTGGTAAAACTCCCCGATTCGGTTTTATCGCGTTCGCTGTAAGCCTGTTCTATGAAGCGCAGCAGTTCCTGTTTCTGACGGTTCATCTCGGACAGGGTGAATCCGAAACGCCGGACACGGGCAGCTTCGGTCATGAGCGCATCGAGTCCCCGTTCGATTCCGTTATCCTTGACTCCCGTACCGAGAACGTACATCTCTTTTGCCAGAACCATCCTGGTGTTGGTTGAATACCCGTAGAGGAACGGCGGGTCCGACTGCTTTGTCAGCTCGCTGAGACGCTGGTTGAACATCCCGTGGTACATGTATTCCACGAGCTGCCTCCGATAGTCGCCCACAGTTCCTTCCGGCGGCGCATCGTGCTTGTAGTAAATGCTGACGCCGTTACTTGTGGCTTCGGGGTCGGTAGCGATTGCGAACAACGTTTCATCATGATCCGGCAGGGGATACATAATTCTTTTTGGCGGTTTTTTCGGAGAGGGTATCCGTGCAAAATGCTGTTTTATAAGGCTTTCAATCTGGTTTTTATCAAAGTCGCCTACCGCGATCACGGCCATGAGGTCAGGCCGGTACCAAGATTTGTAGAATGCACGGAGAGTATCGTGCCGGAACTGTTCGATTATCTCCTTTTTCCCGATTGGCAGCCGCTCCGCATACCGTGACCCATGGAAAAGCACCGGGAACTGCTTGTCGAGCATCCGCATATCCGCGCCTCTGCCCTGGCGCCATTCCTCGACGATAACCCCCCGCTCTCTGTCGATCTCGTCATCGTCGAACGAGATATTGTGCGCCCAGTCCTCGAGTATCTGAAAAGCCTTCTCGACAATATGCGTACTGTCGGTCGGTACCTGGAGCATGTACACGGTTTCGTCGAAGCTTGTATAGGCGTTTAAATCCGGCCCGAACCGCATTCCGATGGATTCGAGATAATTCACGAGCTCGTGCTTCTGAAAATTCTTCGTGCCGTTGAACGCCATATGTTCGACGAAGTGCGCCAGTCCCTGCTGGTCGTCGTTCTCGAGTACCGAGCCCGCTTTTACAACGAGCCGCAACTCCATCCGTTTTTCGGGTTTCCCGTTTTCCCTCACATACCAGGTGAGGCCGTTATCGAGTTTGCCCTTTGCTACGCCGGGATCGATCAGCAGGGCTGCATCGAGGTTCAAGGACTGCCGCACGTTCTCTTCGGGGGTTGCCATGCCTGTTTTCCGGGGAGCGCATGAGCCGAAGAGAGAGAGTGCGGATAGTAAAATTACAAGGGGTAATCGTTTCATCGCTGGTCTCCTGTTATCCCGGATTATTCATAAACGCCGAAAAGAGTAGCGGTAACTATGATATAATATCAATAATAACAAAATTCTATAATGTTATCCATGTTTTCACATGATCCCCCTCGGCTTCGCCATTTCCCCCTTATAAAAAAAGGGGGCGCCAGCCCATCTCCCCCCTTAAAAGGGGGATGCCGTAAGGCAGGGGGGATTTTTTGTAAGAAAAAAACAAATTCATGAATAATCCGGGTTATGAATATATATGAGAATCTATGGTTATTTCAGAAAAAAATCAAGTGGTGAGAAAGGGGCAGAGGGAGAGAGGGTCTTTCAATACGGATATTAAAAAAGGTACCCTTTTGCAAGGATACCTTTCCCGTGACGATCGGATGAGTTCATTGTTACTTCATGAGCAGCATCCGGTGAGTGGCAATCCTGTCACCCAACCTCAATTGTGTGATATACACTCCTGAAGAAACACAATTGCCACTGCTGTCACGGCCATCCCAAGCAGCACTATGGCTGCCTGCCGACAGATTCCCGGCGACGAGCTCGCGGATTTTCTGTCCGGAAATACTGTATATGGAAAGATTCACGGTTCCCGGGTCGGGAATCATGAACTCGATGGTGGTTGACGGGTTGAACGGATTGGGGTAGTTTCCGTTTATTTTAAGTGCAGTCGGGAGACTGTTTTTTTCTTCCACAACGGCAGGCTCCGCCGATATTTTGAAACTCTGAACCACACCGGCATCTCCGACTCCGCCGAATCCTCCCAGCCACAGGACTCCCTCCCCGTCGATAGCGATTTTGCTCACCGATCCCGTGGTTTCACGGTCATAAACTGTCCATGAAACACCATCGAACGAAGCGAGGCTGCCGTTGATGACACACCACAACCTGTTGTAAGCATCCACCTCTATATCATTGATCGCGGCATGGTCAGGTATCCCGATAATATCTTTATCGTAGAATGTCCACGCTGTACCGTTGAAACTCCAGATTCCATCGTCAGTACCGAACCACTTGATGTTGTCACGGTCGACAGCGGCAACCATGATATTACCTTTCGGAGCGCCGTTTTCTTCCGTATAATTTATCCATGTTGAACCGTCAAAACTCCATACACCCTTGTCGTATGTTCCGAACCATTTAATATTGTCGGCATCGACAACAACGGAAGACGTTATAAATTCAAAGGTGTGATAGGGAGTCCATGTTGTACCGTCAAAACTGCATATATTCCTTCCGGAAGCGAACCATTTGACATTATCTTTATCAACCGCACAATCGACTATCGAAGTATAAACAACGTTGTTGGTGTTTGCGGGACCGTAAAATGTCAATGTTGAGCCATCGAAACTTCTTATCCCGTAAGCGGTACCCATCCACAGGACATTGTCCTGATCCTCGCCGATACATAAGACAGCATTTGTGATTGAGTTATATTGGATAAGAGAGCTGTTTGGCGGAATATCGTTTTCTGACAGTGAAAAGATATGGTTTTCCCATCCGCTGCCATCAAATTCCGCAGCTCCGAAATATGTTCCGAACCATTTGGTGCCATTACGATCGATGAATAAATCCTGCATATTATAACTTCGCGGTCCCCTGGTCAGATATGTTTTCAATTCCGATCCATTGTAGCTGTGCAGCGAGTAAACACCGCCCGTCGTATCCATGGATACAAACCATAAGGTTCCATCGCTGTCGAGTTTTATATCCCAGTAAGCGGTAATGGTATATGGAATCAGGTCTTCAAAATGATACTCGGTCCATGATACGCCATCGAAACACTTTATACTCCTGTACGCTGCACTATAGCTCGGAGGACCGCCGCATGTAACCCATACCTTGCCGTCTCTGTCCGTATAAACACTCGAAACCACAGAAACATCTTTCTGCTTTGTGAATGTCTTGCCGTCAAAACGATATAAACCATACGGACTCAGAAACCACTTGTTGTTATCGTTGTCGACAGCAATTTTTCTTACATAAGTTGCCCCTTTGTTTAAGCTTCCGTAATTCACAAAGGTGGTACCGTCAAAACTCATGACAACCCGCTTCTTCGATTCCATGCCGTTGAGGTCGTGAGAAAGCCATATAATCCCGTTTTTATCGACAGCTATGGAAGCCACGGGATCGACCAGAATTCCACTGTTTTCGGCCGTGTATGTTTTCCATGTTGAACCGTTGAAACATGCAAGACCCCCGCCTGTTCCTACCCAGACCGTTCCATGTTCATCGAGCGCAACCGCATTGATGCCGTTATCCGGAATGCCGCTGTTTTCGGTTGTGTACGTTGTGAATGCTGTTCCGTCGTATCGCTGGAGACCGCCCATCGTGCCAATCCATAACTCATTGTTTTCGCCGATATCAACGGTTATAACGTAATTACTCGCAAGACCGTCTTTCGTGGTGAACTGGACATAGGTGCCGTCGAGTATGTTCCATCTGACCAGGCTGCCGAGCGTTGCACACCATACATAATTTCCCTGAAAAGCATAGTCTCTGATGTTGTTTCCGTCCGTTAAGGACTGCATAACCTCCAGAGCATGTGCCGATATGGTGATGCATGTCAGCGCCAGCATCAGGAGTATGACGATGGCTTTTCTCATTTCCCCCCCTACAAGAAAATGGGTGAACAGGTAACAATAACAGAATAACTGGTTGTTAAAAATAATTTTAGAACAATCCTGAAATCGGCATTGAGTCTACCATAATAAAACTACTGTGGTAGAATATAATTGTCAAGTATTTTCCGAATAATATTACAACCGTTTTTCAGTGATTATTTGAAAGAAAAATAGTAAAAGAATTTAAAGATACGGTGAGACGCTGTGTCGATTTAATTAAACAGAGGTATGGTTTCTGCCCGGTATTTTTTTATTTATACACTCTTCTGACAGCCTCTCCGAGGTCGAAAGGTCTCGTTCTGCTGGCCATGGCAGGGTTGATTTTGATTGCTATTTTATACTGTTTCATCGCCTTGTCGAGATTGCCCTGTTCAAAGAGGATGTCTCCCAGATTGAAATAGGCATCCGCATTGTTTTTATTGAACAGGATCGCTTTCCGGAAGTATATCCGGGCCAGATCATACTCACGTTTTCCGAAATACGCTTTCCCGAGGTAATTTGCCAGGTCGGAGTCATCCGGCTTATATTCGGAAGCCTTGAGAAACACTTTTTCGGCCAGTGCATAATTTCCTGTGTCCAATAGTTTTTTCCCCTCGGTTATGCAGGAATCGAGGTCCTGTAATGTATCAAGTAATACCTCGTCGTCGGTTTTTTCAGTGACGGGAACGGCCGGTACTTCTTCTTTTTCCGGCTCGGATGTGGTCTGTGGCGAGTAAGCATACAGGTTTTTCGGTTCTTTTTCCGAAGGTTGTGATGGTGATGATGAAACGGTTTTACTGTCGGTCTGACGTTGAATTTCATTGGGGGTGACACGAGTATTTTTTTCGGGTGTACCGGCTGTTTGAGGAACAGGAAGATCGGAACGTTTGTCCGGTGATATGGCAGGGGATTTCTTCTCGGCAATGACCGGTTTCTTTTGTTCGGGTACACTGTTTTCGGCTTTATAAGAACGTGAAGCCGATGTGGAATCCGTAACATTCTCTGCTGTTTTTACCGGGGCGGCGGATTCCGGTTCATGGTCCGTTTTCCGGTTGCGGCTGTCGGCAACAGTCGATGTTTCGACAGGAACAGGCTGCTTTTCAGGCACTGCCGTCACGGAAACCTGCCCGGATATTTTGATCCCTTCCTGAGCCTCTGATACTCCTGTAAAAGAGCCGTTTTCCCTGAAACCGAACAATCCTGTAGCAACCGCTGTTCCGAGGGAGAGCATGATCACCATCAAAGCAATCTCGAATCGTGTATGGACGATTATCTGACGGGAATCCTCAAGGATTCGTTCAACCCTGCGCAGCAAGGATGATTTGAACGATATGATCCCGACTCCGACCATGATTTCATGCTTTTCGGGTATGAAATTTTCCGCCAGGCTGACGAGCTGACGGGCATAGGAGACCGAGTTTCTGCCATGCTTGAGAACATAATCGTCACACACATAATCGCTCGAATCCTCGAGATGATGATTGAGGAGTTTCATGAGAGGCTGGAGGGGAAGGAACACAATCCCGAGATTGCTTAACAGATTCCAGAAACAGTCGCGGCGGACAAGGTGCGCAAACTCGTGGAGGAGAATCTCTCTGGTTATGGTGATCCCCTCGGGCAGCAGCACAGCGGGTTTGAATATACCGGTGAGGAAGGGACTGTTTACCAGACCGCTCTGAAGGATGGCCGGCCTGTCGATTTCGAGCTCGGAAGCGATGATTTCGCTTTCCGCGATGATGCCGGGTTCCGCTTCGACCGCGGAATTCCGCACATACAGTATCCGGAAGTAAGAAAAGGCAAGCCTGATGAGCAGAAAAAGTGAAAATCCTGTCCATACAACGGTCAGAACCATATAGAATATGGCGCGCCACGGCTCTCCGCGTTCCGATGATCCGCGTCCGTTCCAATTCCCCTGGTTTATGCCCGTGAGGGATTCTAAGGGATGTACGGGTGATCCGATGTCGGTTTCCCGTTCCAGAAATGAGCTGATCAATGGACGGTCGGACATACTGTGCCGCGGACCGATGCCATCGGCCTGTCCGGAGTGAACCTGTGGGGAATCATATTTCGTGAATGTAAGGGATGCCGTGGGAACAGTCAGCTTAAAGGTCTGTATACCCATGCTGTCGATGGTCAGAGACACGAGCGGGCAGAGAAAAACCGCGGCAAGAAACATCCGGAAGATAAGCGAATGAATCGCCGCGCTCTTGTGCCTCAAAGCATAAACGACGAATAATCCGAATGTTATTATGATAGTTGACTGAACCATCAGATTGGCACTGACCATGACAAAGATGTTTGACATGTTCATGAGCCATTCCAGAACGGGCATAGCCCTCATGATCACTTCTCCTTCTGATTTATCAGATCACGGATTTTCTTCAAATCTTCCGGAGGAATATTTTCATGCTTGAGGAGATAGGAAACAAGCCCGCCCGGCGAGCCGGCAAAAATACGGTCGATGAAATCGTGTAAAGCGCTCTGGGTGACATTTTCCGATTTTACGAGCGGGTAAAAAATAAAGGTGCGGTTATCGATCTTATGATCGATAGCCTTCTTTTGCTCCAGTTTTCTGAGCAATGTCTGCACGGTACTGTGTGCAATCGGCTCAATCTTGTTAAGTTCATCGGTAATTTCGCGTGCATTTGCCTCCTTGTAATTCCACAGGACTTGCATGATTCTCATCTGCACACGACCAAATCTCAGGCTAGACATAGTGTACCCTCCATAAGTAAAACCATTCTCTATAAGAGTAAATTTACTATGGTAAAAAGTTTTTGTCAAGCAATATTTTTTTCCACTTTTTGCGAAAAACCTTTCAAATATAATACTATCGTGAAAAAAATCGCCTCAATTATAAATAATGCAACAAAAAAATAAAAAACAATAGATTTGTTGAAAAACACAGTATAATTATTATACCGCTGAGGAGCATAAGTATGAATATTCATCCATTGAAACACATCATCTTAACTGTCTGCATGGTATCGGCCGTATTCACGGGATGTGATAATTCTTCGACGGGAACACCCTTTACCCGGACTGCCGGCCAGGGAAGGGTCGGATACTGTGGAATTATTTACAAAGGCGCCCGACAGCCGAAAGAGCCTTCTGTCCCCTGCGAACAGGAACGGAAGCGAAAACAGATGGCGGAGCGAATGGACAAACGTAATATGCTCTATACCGCCACAGTGGCGGTCGACTGCGACAGCGCGATGCTCCGTGTTCCAAAAGCCTTTGAACGCTCCGCGAACAAAGACTTCACTGTGGCCCTGACACCGCCGGAAATTGAATTCGTCATCATCCCTGTCGAGCCGAAGTTCCTTGCGGTGTACAACAACCAGTTCGAATCGGGATGGTGGGGGAACTACTGCCAGTCGGCCTTCGATCAACCGACCGGAAAGTTCTTTACCGGCGTCGCCGACCACGGGGCGTATGATGCCCACCTCTATCTCGTCGAATACGACCCCGCGACACGAACCGTACGGTGTCTTCCCGAACTCAACCGCTCGCTCGAACGGACGGACAGGCAGTTCGGCGATGGCATCATCCACGGCTGGCTCGACATATACCGGAGCAGCGACCTGCCGCGACCCCATATCTGGTTCTGCACATACTGGGGGAAATTCCCCGAACCCTCAGAGGACGATTATGCGACCGGATACGACGGCGGCCATATTTTCAGCTATGACATGGCGACCGGCGATTATGTCGATTACGGCGCTCCTCTGCCGCGGACATCATGGCCGTACCACCGTGTGGACACAAAGCGGGGGATGCTCTATGCGGTGAGCCTGTTCAACGAGTTCCTTGCATGGGACATCAACGGGCAGAAAACGCTCTGGGCCGGTTATCTTCCCCCGTCGATGAGCTGGTTCAACCGGGCGATACTCCTCGATACCGTAACCGGCATGGTATACACGACGAATGCCGATGATTCCGACACCGAACATCACATGATCCGCTACGATCCGTACAAAAACCGTTTTTCCCGCATGAACAGCAGCATGCCGAAAAACGCCCGGACAGGCGCATTCGATCACATGCGCGCCCAGACCCGCGACAGGGGGCCGGACGGTCTCTTCTGGGGTGTGACCAGCGACGGCGAGCTGTTCAGCTTCGATCCCGATCATGACACGATCGTCGACCGGGGACTCAACTGGCCGGGAGACAGCAGGTATACATGCACCATGGAACGGAGCCCCGGCGGCCGGTACATCTACTACCAGGTGATGTCGGAAAAGAACGGCTCCCCCGTTGTCCAGTACGACACGAAAACCGGGACGAAAAAGGTGCTCGCCTTCATGTTCCCGTATTATTACGGGAAGTACGGCTATGTACCCGCCGGGTCGTATTCGTTCAGGCTCGATGACACCGGCGGAAAGCTCTTCATGGTCTGGAACGGCGCGTTCTACGATTATGACGGCGACATGGGAACGGAGCGGTTCGGGCACTGCTCGATCATGCTCATGCACATACCCGAGAGCGAACGGAGAGAATGAAAGCTGTAAGGCAGTAAAAGCAGGCACAAGAAAGAAAGATTAAAGACAGGCAAAAGGTAAAAGTGAAAAAGAATAAAGGAACAGAGGGACAGGGGACAAAGAAAAAGCGCACGGGTATAGAAAGATCGTCCGGTTCCCCCCTCTAAAGGTTAGAGAGGGAACACAGGGGTGAGTTAAGGGTGGTGCGGTGCGGGTCTTTTCACTTAGTCCCTCAGAGCTTCAGTCCCTTAGTCCCTGTCTTTCTTTTTACTTATGCCTTCTGCCTTTTGCCTTATGCCTGTCTTTTATCCTTTCCTCAACGTCACCGTGAAGGTGCTTCCCACATCCGGTTCGCTCGAAACCACTGCATCGCCGTTGTAGAGCAGCGCGAGCTTTTTGACAATGGACAGGCCGAGCCCGCTTCCGAGGATGGTGCGGGTTTTCTCGTTTTTGATACGCACGAAATCGTTGAACAGCTTGTCCGCCTCGTCCTTCGTCAGTCCGATACCGGTGTCCGCCACGATGATGGTGACCGTGCCGTTCCGCCCGGTAATGGTTATGTCGACCTTCCCGTTGTCCCTGTTGTACTTGACCGCGTTGGAGACGAGGTTGTTGAGGATGATTTCGATTTCCCCGCGGTCGGCCATCATGGTTACCGGTTTGTCCGCATGGAGGGCTATCGTGACTGAGCGTTCGCTGGCCTGTGGAAGAACCGTTTCCATGGCGGTTCTGGCGACATCCCTGATATCGATCTCGGTGAGCTCGCGCTGTTTTTCGCCCGACTCGATACGGGTCATGTCGAGAAGATCGACAATGAGCTTGCGCATCCCGTCGAGACGAACCATGCTCCGGTCGATGACCTGGTCATACCCGGTGATGTTGTCGCCGACCGTGTGGCTTTTCATGATCTGGAGGTAGCCTTCTATCGCCGCGAGGGGAGCTTTCAATTCATGGGCGAGCACCGAAATGAACTGGAAACGGACCTTGCGTTTTTCCTCGGCCAGCTTGCGGGCCTGGCTTATGAGGATGAACCGACCCGCGGTTTTACGGATGACATGCTTGAGCTCTTCCGGTGTGAACGGTTTCGGAAGGAAGTCATAGGCGCCCCGCTTGGTTGCCGTTATCGCTGTTTCGAGCGATGCATATGCTGTGATCATGATGGTCAGCAGTTCGTTTTTTCTGGGCTCGATTTTTTCGAGCACCTCGAGCCCGCTCATGCCGGGGAGCTTGTAATCGAGGAGAAGAATGTGCGGGTGGATGGTATTGATCTTCTCAAGCGCTTCTTCTCCGCTGGAAGCCTCGTCTATCGTGAAACTGACCTCCACTTCCACATCGGGGAGCTTTACCTTGTAATCACGCAGCGTGCGCACAACTGCCATGCGCATTCCGGGCTCGTCGTCGGTGATGAGTATCCGAATGTTTTCCATCCGCTTTATCCCTTCAACAGCCGGCTGATTTCACGCTGGAGCTGCTCGAACCTGATGGGTTTTGCGAGGATCGCATCGGCTTTGAGCCATACCTGGTCTTCGCCTCCGCTCACATCGAATTCGAGGCCGGTTTCCCGTGTGACCGCGGTAACCATGATCACCGGAATCGACGGGTCGATTTTCTTGATGTGGTAACTGAGAGTGAAGCCGGCGTCCATGTGCTCCATCATGAGATCGACAATTGCCATATCGGGTCTGGTATCTTTTAGAATTTTTTCTGCCTCGGTTTTGCTTTCGGCACTGATGACCTCGAATCCGGCCGCTTCGAGCTGGAGTCTGAGCTGGAGCAGAAGATCGATATCGTCATCGACAATGAGTATCTTTTTCTGTGTACGGGGAGTTTCCATTATTCCTGACCTTTTAGTTTTAATGATGCATTATGGGGGCGGTGAAAAAGTCTTTTTTTCACGCGCCTGGTGTTGAAATGTATTGTTTTATTGCTGTCAAAGGCATGTGAATCGGCACTTCATGACGACCCTTGACAGCTAAAATCCACACGTGCGGTGTTTTCACCAGACCTCTATTAAAAAGATAATCCCGGAGTTTCCGTTTTCATACAGGCGATTTTATATGGTTCGACATATAGGATAGATGCCGAAACGGGTTCTGCATGACGACGTGATCGCATGTACGTCACCCTGAACCGGTTTCGGGGTCTATACATAAAATAATAAACATCCGAATCTCATATCAATGACCGCAACGGTGTATCAAACAAACCATCGTCAATCCTTATCCTTTTTGATTCATACGGGGAAGGGTAATGGTGAACGTTGTCCCCGTCGGTCCTGCCTGCGGGTCGGCATTGGATTTGACCTTGATGTTCCCGTAGTGCATCTTGATAATGCCGTACGTCACAGCCAGTCCGAGCCCTGTGCCTTTCCCGAGCTGTTTTGTCGTAAAGAACGGTTCGTAGATTTTGCTCAGGTTTTCTTTCGGAATGCCGATACCGGTATCCGAAATGATAAATTCCACCGAGGTTTCGGAACCCCGAGTTGTTATCGTGAGCTCGCCGCCATCGGGCATCGCCGCATAGGCATTACCGATGACATTGGTCAGAACCTGGATTATCTGGTCACGGTCGAGGTCTGTTATGGGATTCTCGACTTCCCTGAGAAACCGGATGGTGATATTTTCCGGCGTCGGAACGGTAATCAGGCTCCGTTCGACCAGATCGTTGATATCCGTCTCTTCGAGTGTAACCTTGTTCTCACGGGCGAATCCGAGGAGTCCTGCCACGATCTTCTTGCAGCGGTCGGCCTGTTCCGCAATCAGGGTGAGGTCGTCACGGAGCTTCGGATTTTCATTGTTTTCGTCACGGAGCAGATGGGCGTACATGAGAACGACCCCGAGCGGATTGTTGACTTCGTGGGCGACTCCGGCCGCGAGCTGGCCCATGCTCGCAAGCTTTTCAGAGTGCATGAGCGCTTCCTGTGTATCGGCGAGCTGTTCATTCGATACGGCGAGTTTCTTTATGGTCGTTCTGAGCTCTTCGATCGTGTAGGGCAGACACATCTCGATTTCGGCAAGTCCCTTGTATATTGCAACCGCATGTTCGCGGCATGTCTCGTAACCGCAGGCGCCGCAGTTCAACTCGTCCTGAAAGGTATATTTACCCATTTTTGCCAGTATCTTGCTGATTTCCTCCTCGTCGCGAACAGGGATGCGCTGGTCGTTTGCGGTAAATGTCCTGCTCAGGTCGAGGTCGGAATACCCGGCCATTTCGGCGAGCCACTGCTGGTGGTCTCGTTTGGTGATATAGTCGCGGACAAATTTGCTGACCTGCGAGCGGCGGCTGAAAAGGGGAGCCTGGGAACTGATTCCGGGACCCGAAATGCAGCCATGGCAGCAGAGAACTTCCAGCAGTTCCGCGTTGAGGTCGCCCGATCCGAACTCTTTGATAGCGTCAACGAAGTTCTGACGGCCATCGGTTGCCACAACCCTGCCGGTGACGAGGTCTTCGGAAATCTGTGCTGACTGGAGCAGGCCCCTGCTGATCGAAAAAAGAGAACCGAGACTGGCATGGGGCGGGTCGAAGTCGAACGGTTTGACCATGTCCGATGTTATTTTCGCCTCCGCAAACATCTCCCGCAGTTCCTTGAAGGTGAGGACGGCATCGATTTCATTATGCAGATGAATGCTTGCGGCCTCCATCTTTTTGGCAATGCAGGGACCGATAAAAATAATTTTCATATCTTTCGAGTACGTGCTTCTGAGCGCCCGCGCCATCGCCACCATCGGGGAGACAATCGGGCTGAGATATTTAACGAGATCGGGATGATATTTTTCGACATACAGTATCAGGGCAGGACATGTGGTTGAAATGTACCGTTTCCCGTGGTTTTCCGCAAGCAGCTTGCGATAGCGGTCTGCGACAAGATCGGCTCCGAATGCCACCTCGGTTACATAGGAAAAACCGAGCTTCCTGATCATCCCGACAAGCTGTTTCGGGCTGATTCTGTCAAACTCCGCAGGAAAGCTCGGAGCAACGCACGCCACGGTATCCGAGCCCGATGTAAGCAGCTTCCAGACTTCATCGATGGAGCTAATGACCTGTTTCGCTCCCTGGCTGCATACCTTGACACAGTTGCCGCAGTTTATACAGCGCTCGCTGATTATCTCCGCCTGGCCATCCGAGATGAGAATGGCCTTGGCCGGGCATTCACGGACGCAGGTATAACAGACGCGGCAGCGTTCTTTTATGGTGGTGACAAACGATTTCGTTCGCAATGTATACCCCTGTTTTTCTTTACAGCAGCACTTCCTGACGGGTGTGGTAGTGAGTATGCAGGAGGTCGTGGCTCTTTTCACCGAGCGGTTTCCCGAGAAATTCGTCGTACATTTTCTGGACATCGGGATTCCTGTGCGAGAAATGTATCCGCTCGTCACGGTCGATGTTATAGAGCTTCTGCATGCGCATCCGCACCGCCTTTGAATCGGTGCTGCGAGGCTGGCCGCCGCCCGAAATACAGCCGCCGGGGCATGTCATGACCTCGATGAAATGAATGTCGCTCCGTCCCGCACGGATTTCTTCGAGGAGCAGCCGCGCATTCGCGAGGCCGTTCACAACCGCAAACCCCAGCGTGCGGTCGCCGATGGTAAGATGAATTTCTTTGCGCCCCTTCAATCCGCGGATGTCGGGAATTTTGTAATCGGACATTTCGCTGCCCGTGAGGAGGAAATATGCTGTTCTCAGGGCCGCTTCCATGACCCCGCCGGTGGCGCCGAAGAGTTTGCCCGCGGTGCTTCGGACTCCGAACGGAGTATCGGCGGTATCGGGTTCGAGACTGAACAGGTCGATGCCCCTCATCCGGATGATTTTCGCCAGTTCACGGGTTGTAAGAACGGCGTCCACATCGGGGATGCTTTCATGGAGCATCTCGGGACGGGCCGCCTCGAATTTTTTCGCGGTGCAGGGCATGACCGAAACACTGAAAATGCTGTCCGGTGAAATTCCCTCACGGTCGGCGAAATAGTGCTTGATGAGCGCGCCGAGCATCTGCTGGGGACTCTTGCAGGTCGAGAGATTATCGATAAAATCGGGATAGAACTGCTCGACATATTTGATCCATCCGGGCGAGCAGCTTGTCATCATGGGGAGTTTCCCGCCTGTTGCGATACGATTGACCAGCTCCGAGGCTTCTTCCATGATGGTAAGGTCCGCGGAAAACGAGGTATCGAAAACCCGGTTGAAACCGAGCTGCCTCAGCGCTGTTACCATGATTCCGTTTATGTCCGCTCCCGGTTTAAGACCGAATTCCTCGGCGAGGGTGACGGAAATGCTCGGAGCGTGCTGGACAACGACATATTTGTCGGGATCGTTGAGCGCATCGAGTACCGCGGTTATATGGGATTGCTCGGTGAGCGCGCCGGTCGGGCAGACAGCGATACATTGTCCGCAGTTGATGCAGCTCGACACATTGAGGCCGCTCCTGAACGCGGTTTCGACGGTGGTTTTGTTTCCGCGCCCGGCGAAATCAATTGCCGAAACGCCCTGAATTTCTTCGCACACCCGGACACATCTGCCGCAGAGGATGCACTTCGAGGGGTCGCGTATGATCGAAAGATTTGATGTGTCGATATGGTATATGTTCTTTTCGCCTGAAAAACGGCGCTGGGACACACCGAATTCCTCCGCAAGCTGCTGAAGCTCGCAGCTCCCGCTCCGTGAACAGTACAGGCAATCGTCCGGATGAGCCGCAAGGAGGAGCTCGATGATGGTTTTACGGGCATTGACCACACGCGGGGAGTGCGTCCTGATCTTCATGCCCTCGGCTACGGGGAAAGCGCAGCTCGGCACGAGATTACGCTGTCCCTCGACTTCCACCACGCACATACGGCATGCGCCCGACGGGAACAGATTTTCCATGTGGCACAGTGTCGGAACACGTATGCCTGCACGGCGAATGGCGGTCAGGATCGTTTCACCGTCTTCCGCCTCGATGACCTTGTTGTTGACCTCGATTTTTACCATGATTCTATCCTTATTGTTGAATTACTCGACTTTAACAGCATTGAAACGGCAAACCTGGGCGCATGTTCCGCACCCGATACATTTATCGGGAATGATGTAATGCGGGCTTTTCGGCGCGCCCATTATGGCGCCGCTCGGGCACTTTTTGAGACACAGGGTACAGCCCCGGCACGCTTCGGGATCGATACGGTACGTGAGCAGCTCGACACAGGCGCCGGCTGGACAGCGGCGTTCAAAGACATGGGCCTCGTATTCATCCCGGAACCACCGTAGTGTGCTGAGCACAGGGTTGGGAGCCGACTGGCCGAGTCCGCAGAGGCTCGTGTCCCTGATAACCTCGGCGAGACGGTTCAGCTGCATGATGCCGCGGAAACGGTCCAGAGAATCGATGCCCTTTTCGGTGCCCCGTCCCCGGGTGATGCTCCTGAGCGTTTCGAGCATCCGCTTTGTGCCCTCACGGCAGGGGATGCATTTGCCGCAGCTTTCGCGCTGGATGAAGTCCATGAAAAACTTCGCGATATCCACCATGCAGGTGTCCTCGTCCATGACCACCATGCCGCCCGAACCCATCATCGCGCCGACAGCCTTCAGCGATTCGTAATCGATCTCCACATCGAGGTGCTGTTCGGGGATGCAGCCGCCCGATGGCCCGCCGATCTGCACTGCTTTGTATTTTTTGCCGCCGGGAATACCACCGCCGATTTCGAAAATGATCCGTCGGAGTGTCGTTCCCATGGCAACCTCGACGAGCCCTGTGCGGGTGATTTTGCCCGAAAGAGCGAAAACTTTTGTTCCCTTGCTGGTCTTTGTGCCGATAGAACCGAACCAGTCGGCCCCATTTGCTATGATCGGCGGCACATTGGCGAGAGTCTCGACATTATTGATGGCTGTGGGACAGTCGAAAAGACCGCGAACGGAAGGATAAGGAGGCCTCGGCCTCGGCATTCCGCGCTTGCCCTCGATGCTGTTTATGAGCGCGGTTTCCTCGCCGCAGACGAACGCACCGGCGCCCATTTTTATCTTGATTTCAAGGTTGAATCCGCTGTCGAGTATGTTGTACCCGAGCAGGCCGTACTTGATCGCCTGCTCGATAGCCTGCCTGAGCCGCTGTATGGCAAGGGGATACTCGGCGCGCGTGTAAATGTATGCTTTCGTCGCCCCGATAGCGTACGCGGCGATGCTGAGCCCTTCGAGAACCCTGAAGGGATCGCCCTCGATGACAGCCCTGTCCATGAACGCGCCGGGATCTCCCTCGTCCGCGTTACAAATGAAGTACTTCTGGTCTCCCGGCGTCTTGAGGGTAAGGCTCCACTTTTTCCCCGTGGGAAATCCGCCGCCGCCGCGTCCTCTGAGACCGCTTTTTATGACCGTTTCGCAGACCTCGTCCGGTGTCATGCCGTTGATAGACTGCGCAAAAGCCTTATAACCGCCGTGCGCGATGTATTCGTCGATACTTACCGGATCGATTATACCGCAGTTGGCAAGCACCCACCGTGTCTGGGGCGCGAAAAACGGGTGCTCGTCGATACAGGGTATATCGGGCCATGGTTTCAGGCCATCCTGCCTGAACTGGCCCAGAACGGTTTCCTTTTCGACGGCACCGCTGAATACACCGTCCAGGAGACTGTTCACCTTATCTTCGGTCACTTTGCTGAACGATACCCGTGTCCGTCCCGGAAGCTGAATATCGACGAGGGGTTCCTCGACGCACAGCCCGATGCAGCCGACCTCGATTATGTCCGCTTCGAGCGCATGTTCGCTCAGATAATTCCGAATGCGCGCAAGGGTTTTTCCCGCTCCGGCTCCAAGGCCGCATGTCCCGGTGCCGATGAATATGACCGGTTTATTCACTTTTTCACGACGCAGAAGCGCCAGCTCGTCCTGAGCTGCGCCCGTTTTTCCTTCACGGTTTTCCAAAAAGAGCCCGATAACATCGGGGCAGGGTATCCCGGTTGTTTCCCAGCAGCTCTCACATGTTTTCCATATGTCAGTTTTCTGAGTCATGTTCTTCGGCCTTTCCCCGGTATGAGTCGATGATTACCTTGACCTTGTCCTGAGTGACACCGGCATAGAATTCACCATTGATGCTGATAACCGGGGACAGACCGCACGCGCCGATACAGGCAACCACCTCCAGGCTGAACACACCGTCCCTCGTCGTTTCACCCGGCGCGATATTGAGCTCGCGTTTCACGGCATCGAGCACCTTTTCAGATCCCTTGACATGACAGGCGGTTCCGCGGCACAGCTGGATGTTGTACTGACCGCGGGGCTGAAAGCGGAACTGGTTGTAAAAAGTCGCCACGCCATAAATCTTGCTGGCGGGCAATTTAAGGTACTTGCCAATGCTGACGACATCCTCGCGGGACAGAAATCCTTTTTTTTCCTGGACTTCCTGAAGAATGGGTATAAGATCATCGCGCTGAGCATTGGGGAATTTTGCGAAAATCGGTTTCATATCATTGTTCACGGTAACGGACCTCGCTTTTACGATAAGAGAGCCAGTGAGAAGCGCATTTGTGTCATTTTAAGTCGTGATATAATTCACATTGTTATTTTTGTAACAAATTAATAAAATCCCGCCTCATTGTCAAGTACATTTTTCCTTTTTGTCATGAATTTGAACGTTTCTGTTGAAAAACCGTGCCTGTTTTTCATTATATTACACAAATATCCGACAGCTCATGTCTGTACTAATATCGGCGGGCGTGCGAAATGGGTACCTTTTCATTGCCTTCCTTAATTATCCGGTCAGTACGTCGATTCTTTTCACGTTTTTGGGGGATGGAGTTCACGGTGAAAACCAGGGCAGGATTTATAGTATTGTTTATCTTCATGGTGCTTGGATTTGGTGTTCTTTCTGCAAGCGGCGGCAAGGAAAACGGGCAGCGCACACAGGAAATGCGCAAGCAGCTCTACGATATTTTCACCACGATGCCGCCGGAAGGCGACAGCAGAGGCCCGACAGGATCCGAGCTCGCATGGGGTGAAAGCTATATCCTCATGGGATTTGTCTCGGCATACGAAGCCACGGGCGACACCCTCTTTCTCAGCCGTCTCTGTGAACACGCCACCAACATGTTTGCCATACGGGATGACTTTACGGATATCCATGACGACTACCGCGGCCGTGTCATTCCGGCATGGAGTTCGAATCGATATACGAACGGGAAACAGTATGCGTGGCTCGTTCATGCCGGAATGGTGACGTTTCCTCTGGCTCGCTTCGTGTATCTCGTCCGCAGGGAGCCATCCCTCGAAATGCAGTTCGGCGACCGTGCCCGGATGATCCTGAGCAGAGTGAGGGAAACGGTCTCCTGTTTCGATTGCGAATTTGTCGATGGGCCCTCGGCGGGAGAAGGATATTACACCGGAATAAACGGCGCTATCCTTCCGCTCAACCAGATGAATGCCATGGGACGCACCTGTGTCGCGCTCTGGCTCGCCACCGGAGACCGGTATTACCGCGACAGGGCATCGGCGCTTGCCAATTATTTAAAAAACCGCCTCAGGCTCGACAGTGAAAAGGATGCGTACGACTGGTCGTACCGTGTCTACCCCGATGGTTCATGCGAGGGCTCGGAGGATGTTTCCCATGCCTCGATCAATGCCGATTTCGCCTTCCAGTGCTGCCGCGCCGGAATCGTGTTCACAAAGGGCGACATGAAGCGGTTCGCTCATACGGTCATCCGCGTTATTGCCGCCGGGGACTCGATCAGCTCCCGTATCGACGGTTCAGGCGGCTACAACGCTACCTATGCCGATCAGGCGGGACGCTGGCTCCATTTCTCATATTTCGAACCCGGTGTCGGGGATATCCTGTACGGGTACCTTTCCGACCGTCTCAGGAAAGGGGAACTCGGCGTTCCGACCGGCATCATCACAGCGGCATATTACTGCGAAACGGGAAACCGTGGATTCAGGAAGGAAAAGCCGGGGAAATGAATCGGTAATGGTTTGTGGTTGAGTGTGATTTAATGAACAGGAATTGAACCTTTTATCCCGGATAATCCTGAAAATTATTCAACCACGAAGACACGAAGACACAAAGAGATACAATAGACTCAATAGTGTCCGGTTAAAATTGTTATAAAAGTTCGAAATATCCTGTAAACAGGGCATTTACCGGCATATGGATTGTTTAAGATTTGATTGTTACCCCTTTTCTCCACCCTAACTCACCCCCTGCCCCCTCTCTTGCCACAAGAGAGGGGAAGCGCCCGCTAACATCTATTTTATCAAGGTGTT
>JAJFUH010000217.1 GCA_021372535.1 bacterium | reverse complement strand
AACACCTTGATAAAATAGATGTTAGCGGGCGCTTCCCCTCTCTTGTGGCAAGAGAGGGGGCAGGGGGTGAGTTAGGGTGGAGAAAAGGGGTAACAATCAAATCTTAAACAATCCATATGCCGGTAAATGCCCTGTTTACAGTATATTTCGAACTTTTATAACAATTTTAACCGGACACTATTGAAACACAATGTGAAACAAGGCGTTTCTTACGTATAGAAAAAGTTGGGAAAAAATACGGGTTAGTAAGGTCCGATAAATTCAGTCAGATTATTCAAGCGTCCGAAACGCAAGACACTCAAAATAATGAAAGTTAAAAATAATATCGATTTACACCGATAATCGGTTACCAATACTGATTATCCGCGGAACTGATACAAATCCTCTCAAGTACTGGATGAATTCATACAGATACTCCGGTCTTATCAACACTGCTCTTGCAAAATGATAAAAACCGCGTTATTTTGAACCAATGCGGTAAGTATATGCCTTTTTACCCTCAATCAGAGTTGAGAAATGCGGGCATAAACCGTGTTTTGATAATCCTGCAACCTGACATCACAGCGATACTATTTCCGGAGTTTAAGATGGGTCTTGTAAGCACCGTAAATCTTCTCGAACACGCCGAAAAGAACTCGTATGCACTCGGAGCGTTCAATGTCATCAACCTTGAATTCCTCAACGGGATTCTCGAAGCCGCCGAAGCCGTTCACTCCCCGGTGATTCTCAACATAGCGGAGGTTCATTTCACCTATATCAATATCGAACAGTTTACTCCGGCAGTCAAATACATGGCTGACAACGCCCGTGTTCCGGTGGTGCTGAACCTCGATCACGGTCTCTCGATCGGGACGGTTGTGAGGGCGCTGCGCTGCGGTTTTTCCGCCGTGATGTACGACGCATCGAAGAAACCCCTCGAACAGAACATCGAGGAAACACGGCTTATTGTGAAAATGGCCCATTCCGTAGGGGTGAGTGTCGAAGCCGAACTCGGTCAGGTCGGGGGCGCCGAGGGAGGGAAAAAAACCGCAAAAGCCCGCCGCGAGTTTTTCACCAATCCCGGCGAGGCCGAACGTTTCGTTGCCGAAACGGGTATCGATGCTCTGGCGGTATCGGTGGGGAATGTGCATGGTTTCTACGAGGGTGCGCCCGAGCTCGATTTTGAGCTTATCGGAGAACTGAAACGGCGTACCGGGATACCGCTCGTTCTGCACGGCGGTTCTGGTATTTCCGACAATGACTTCCGCAAGGCTGTATCCCTCGGGATTCGGAAAATCAACTTCTTCACCGAAATGAGCAAGATGGCCACCGACCGTGTCCGCGAGCTGCTCGCCGCATCGGAGGATTATTTCATCCAGGACCTGCTCAAGGAAGCGCAGGCGAGAATAAAAGAGGTGGTCATGGACCGCATGCGGGTATTCGGCAGCGCCGAGGCGTGTTCTCTCCCCGGAAACATCTGCCCGACCGGAGGCTCCTGCTCCACATGTTCCTCCTGCAAGCCTTCTTCGAAAATAAACGCTTCGCCGCCGGCAGCCGTGCCGCATAAACACGAGATTACCGATACCGAGCTCGCGGATATCGTTTCCCGGGCAATCAGGAACATATTGGAAAAATAACACTGATTCAATCAGCGAAAAGAGCATGTAGAGGTATACCATATCACCAGTTCAAATTTAATAATCGAATGATACTCAGCGTGGTTATGTATTCGATAAAAGATTACTGAAGCGGGAATGGAGATATTCATGGCACCGCCTTCTTCACGATTTCACTATGGCTGGATTGTACTTTTCATGGGTACACTCGTAGTGTTCGGTTCGCTCGGGCTGGCTCGATTCGGCTATACGGTCGTATTGCCCGCCATGCAGGTGGGCTTAGGGATGGAAAATACACAGGCGGGTGTGCTTGCTTCGGCAAATCTGGTTGGCTACCTCGCTCTGTCGGTTATCGGGGGAGCGCTGGCGGCGCGGTTCGGGCCGCGCGTGGTTATCACCGCCGGTCTCATGCTGGCAGGCGCCTCCATGGTGATGACCGGCCTGGCTCATGGGTTCATGGCAGCTGCCCTCTGGCGGGCGGTGACCGGTGTCGGGAGCGGCGCAAGCAATGTCCCGGTCATGGGTCTCATGGCGTCATGGTTTGCGGCGCGACGGCGTGGTTTTGCGACGGGAATCGCGGTAGCCGGATCGTCACTTGCGCTCATTGTCGTCGGCCCCCTCGTTCCCCGGGTCCTCTCGGCATATGCTGAGAACGGGTGGAGAGTATGCTGGTTCCTGTTCGGCGGAATAACCGTTCTCCTTGCAGCCGGGGCATATATTCTCCTGCGGAACCGGCCATCAGATATCGGGCTCAGCCCGCTGGGAGCGTCAGGGAATGATCCGGCTCCTCCTTCGCGCCCGGGAGGAGGGCTTCAGTGGGGACGGGTGTACCGTTCGGCTTCGGTCTGGCATCTCGGGTTTGTGTATGTTGCCTTCGGCTTCTCCTATATCATCTATATGACATTCTTTTTCAAACACCTGATCGCCGGGGGCGGATATACCCGTGAAGCCGCCGGAGGACTGTTCATGACCATGGGCTGGGTCAGCGTCCTGTGCGGGCTGATCTGGGGAACCGTATCGGATGTTATCGGCAGACGGTGGGCCCTGATAATCGTGTATCTTATCCAGGCGGCGGCATTCAGCCTGTTCGCGCTCTGGCCCGAGCCTGCGGGATTCACCCTTTCGGCGGTGCTGTTCGGCCTGACAGCATGGAGCATACCGGCGATTATGGCCGCAACATGTGGTGATGTGCTCGGCCCGCGTCTTGCCCCGGCGGCGCTGGGATTCATCACGCTTTTCTTCGGGATAGGACAGGCAATCGGACCGAGCGTCGCAGGTGCCATGGCCGATGCGGCAGGCTCTTTCGGCCCGGCGTTCCTCCTTGCGGGCAGCGTTGCGCTCATGGGAGCCATTGGGGCGTTCATGCTTCGCCCTGCTTCCACGGTCATGGAAAGCTCGTCCGCTCTGCCGAATACACAGGAAAGTGCATAACCTGTTTTATACTCAATAAGGTATTTCAGCGCATGTATATTGTATAATTCACTGAAAAGTTATCTTTAAACGGATATAGGATAATTAAGCGATACCGGGGAGATATGACGATGCCTTCCTCTCTCGATAATTCCCATGATCGCCTCGTATTCTTCGATGATCTCCGTTTTTTCATCATTATGTTCGTCGTTCTTCAGCATATCGCTCTCGTGTATGGCGCAGAAACTCATGGATCGGCTGTCAGCGGGGCGATTTTCAACTACATTGTCATGCTTACCGACATTTTCATGATGCCCGTTCTCTTTTTTGCGGCCGGTTTTTTCGCCCTGCCCTCGATTGAACGGTATGGAACGGCGCACTTTGTCGTGAACAAGCTGAAAAGGCTGGGAATACCACAGCTGATAGGGGCGGTCTTTATCGTTCCGGTCGCGATGTATTTCATGTACTGCAGCCGGGTTGCCGGTGACGGTACACCGCCTGTCGGGTACTGGAATTACTGGATTGAGGTGATGAAAAGCGCCGTGACATTTCATTCGGGATATGTTCACAGTCCGGACCAGTTTTCACTGAGGCATCTCTGGTTTCTTTCGGTTCTTCTTTCGGTTTTAATCCTGTTCGCAGGGTTATATAAAGCGGAGAAGGAATCTGCCTTCATACGGAATACACTCGCCCACATTCCGAAAACTCATTCGGCTGCCGGCATGTTTACGGTGCTCCTGATCACAGGATTGATCACCTCGGTGGGATTCTTTATCGTAAAACTTTACCTCAAATGGGGTTATCAGGCAGTCCTTGTCTTCAATCTTATCCATTTTGAACCCTCGCGCCTCGTTTCCCAGATTGTCTTTTTTGCCCTGGGAGTCTATGCCTATTCCGCGAAATGGTTTGCTGAAGGCAGATCTTTCGGCTCGATAGGTATCTGGACCGGGGTATCCTTGCTCGCGCTGATCGTTCATATCCATCTGGATAATTCCCTTCCTGCCCCCTTGACCGTGTTTAACAAGTGTTTGCTGTCGTTTTCACGGTCGTTTCTGGCTCTTTTCCTGTTTGGCGGTCTCGTTTCCTTTGCACGACGGTTCTGGAACCGCCCGTCACCAGTGCACAAGGTTCTCGCAGCCAATTCGTACACCGTTTATGTGATTCACTATCCGCTGCCCGCGCTCTCTGCTATTCTGTTGAATGCATGGAATGTCCATGTGCTTGTTAAGTCGGGAACCGCGTTCGGATTGACCGTTCTGATAAGCATGATTCTGAGCAATTATCTCGTGAAACCGTATCCGCGTCTGGCTGTCGGTTCTCTCATCCTGTTGAATGTGGTGTTGTTCATGATTTTATAGTCGTTTGAGGAGCGTTTCTTCGGGCGTTGTTGATAAAGAATAATGCACTCATAAAGTGGGGGAGTACATGGCCGAGGTGAAACTGAAACAGAAGGTACTGACCCGGAACGATGAAATTGCCGCCAATATCCGTTCAGAGCTGCGGGAAAAGGGTATACGGTGTCTCAATCTCATCGGTTCGCCCGGCAGCGGGAAAACCTCGCTGCTGGAAGCAACGTTCCGAAAACTCAAGGACACTTCGGAGATTGCTGTCATCGAGGGCGATGTGAAGACCGACAACGATATGCGCCGTATCGAGGCTTTGGGTGTAAAAGCAGTTCAGATAGAAACGGGGGACGAGTGCCATCTGGCCGCTGTTCAGGTCGATGAGGCCATGTCGCATCTGCCCCTCTCGAAGCTGAAGGTGCTTGTCATCGAGAATGTAGGAAATCTGATCTGTCCGGTCGCGTTTGATCTGGGTGAAGAGTGCCGGGTTATCGTGCTGAGTGTGGCGGAAGGCGAAGACAAACCCCTCAAGTATCCCGCCGCGTTTGTGTCGGCGAATGCCGTGGTTATCACCAAAACCGATCTTGCACCCTATGTCGATGTCCGGCCTCAGGTTCTCGAAAACCACGCCCGATCGATCAATCCGAACCTGACCGTGCTCATGACCTCCGCAAAAACCGGTGAAGGGATAGACCGGTTCGCCGAATTCCTTTTCCAGGGAACGAAAAGCTGATGTCCGTGTCATGAAAACAATCCATTACAAATGTGAACGTATCGAAATCCGCGGTATTGTGCAGGGTGTGGGGTTCCGCCCGTTTGTCCATAACCTTGCCCATGACTGCCGTCTCTGCGGATATGTGAAGAACAACCCTGATGGCGTTGTTATCGAAGCGGAAGGGGCGCCGGAGGATATCGAGGTCTTTATCTCAAGCCTCATGAGCCGGGCGCCTGTTTTGTCGCGGATAGTCGAGCTCCGCCGCACTGTCCTCGATAACGAGCCGGGTGGACGGAAATACTTAACCTTCGAGATTCGGGCAAGCGACCGGACCGGTAAGCCGCAGGCGCTTATCTCCCCGGATGTATGTGTTTGCGGGGACTGCCTGCGTGAGCTTTTCGATCAGCACGACCGCCGTTATCTCTATCCCTTCATCAACTGCACCAACTGCGGCCCTCGGTTTTCCATCATCCGGCGGCTCCCGTATGACAGGGGTTTTACGACCATGGCCGGTTTTATCATGTGTCCCGACTGCGAGCGCGAGTATCATGATCCCGCAGATCGGCGGTTTCATGCCCAGCCCGATGCATGCCCGCACTGCGGGCCGAAGCTGCGGCTCGTGGACGGCGACGGTCGCGATATTCCCGGCGACCCCGTTCTTGCTGCTGTCGAACTGCTTCGAATGGGACGGATTGTTGCGGTTAAAGGACTTGGCGGGTTTCATCTTGCTGTCGATGGCGCACAGGACGAAGCGGTGCAGCGGCTGCGTTCATTGAAACACCGTGAGGAGAAGCCGCTCGCGCTTATGACCGGCACCATCCGCAGTGCACGGAAAATGATACACCTGACCGTAAACGGAAGAGCCGCGCTCGAAAGTCATGAACGTCCGATAGTGCTTGCACCCCGCTTTGACGGGCGCGCAAAGTCTTCGCCTGTCGCCCCTTCGGTTGCGCCGGGAACATATTACCTCGGGATCATGCTGCCGTACACGCCGCTCCACTATCTTCTCTTTTTCCATCCGCAGGCCGGCGGGGATTTTGCCGGCGGGAAGCCGGTCTTCGATGCACTGGTCATGACAAGCGGGAATCTGAGCGAGGACCCCATCTGCAAGGATAACGACGAAGCCCTCAGGCGGCTGTCGGGAATTGCGGATGCGTTTCTCATCCACGACCGGGAAATTGCTGTTCGCTGCGATGATTCCGTGGTGAATGCCGGGGGCGAGGAAATTTCTTTCGTGCGGCGGTCACGGGGTTTTGCCCCCGTACCGGTTTTTCTGCCCGAGCCTGTCCCCCCGGTGCTCGCTTTCGGCGGAGAGCTCAAGAATACCCTCTGCGTAACTGACGGTCACCGGGCTTTCGTGAGCCAGCATATCGGCGATCTGGAAAACATTCCCACACTCGGATTTTTCAGGGAGGCGGTTGACCATTTCACCGGTATTCTGGAGCTCGATCCGCGAGTGTATGCCTGCGACCTTCACCCGGACTATCTGTCCACCCGGTACTGCAAGCAGTGTCTTTCGGAGCGCAGCGACGAGCTTTACGGCGTGGTCGGTGTACAGCATCACCATGCCCATATAACGAGCGTTCTTGCCGAGCACGGGCATACCGGCACGGTTATCGGATTCTCGATGGACGGCACGGGATACGGTCTCGATGAAACGATTTGGGGCGGCGAAGTACTGATAAGCTCTCCCGTTTCGTTTGTTCGGTTCGCGCATCTCGATTATGTGCCGATGCCGGGCGGTACCGCCGCCGTCAGGGAGCCGTGGAGGATGGCGCTGTCTCATCTCCGGGCGGCATACGGCGACCGGTGGCTGTCATTCGATATGCCCTGCCTGCGGCATCTTTCACCTCATGAACGCGAGCTGCTCGATCAGGCATGCAGCGCGGGGCTGAACTCTCCCCGCACGAGCTCACTTGGGAGGCTTTTCGATGCCGCTGCCTCTCTTCTTGATATCCGGCACCGCTCAGCATTCGAGGGGCAGGCTGCGATGATGCTCGAATCAGCCGCCGCCGCCGGTGAACATACGCCGCAAACACTCCCCTATACCGTGCGCAAATCGCCGCCCGAAATATATGATTCATATCCTTTACTGTGGGGAAGCTGTACCGCGGATATTCCCGGAGCGTCCATTCATGTTTCGGACGGGTGTATTATCGATTATATTCCGCTCATCCGGGGACTTATGGAAGAAGCCCGCCGGGGAAAACCGGTCTCCGGGCTTGCCGCCGCTTTTCACAATACGCTCGCGGCGTCATTTCTCGAAGTCGCCGAATATGCCCGTGAAAGTACCGGAATCAATACAGTGGCGCTTTCAGGCGGGTGCTGGCAGAATCTCATCCTGTTTGTACGGTTCCGGGATGTGCTGAAAGAACATGGTTTTACCGTGCTCACCAACCGTCAGGTGCCGGTCAATGACGGCGGCATTTCACTGGGGCAGGCGTATACAGCCGCCGCCTGTATGCGGAACCGCGGGATTTGACAGACGGTTATCGGAGACGGAACAATACAGGTAATTTTACATCCTCCGGAACGGGATTACAGGTGAACGAGGTAAAAAAAATTCGCGATCCGGGTCTTATGAAAGACCTCAGCAAACGCCTTGCGTCTCTCCGCCTCACACGACCGGTGACGCTCATGGAGGTCTGCGGGACGCACACGATGGCCATTCACCGCGCGGGGCTTCCTTCACTGCTGCCGCCGGAGCTGAGGCTTCTGTCGGGACCCGGATGCCCCGTGTGCGTGACCCCCGCCTCGTACCTTGACACTGCAATCGCCATGGCGCGAAGGTATGATGCTGTACTTGCGACATTCGGGGATATGATGCGGGTGCCGGGGAGCAGCGGGTCGCTCGCCGGACTGAGAAGCGAGGGATACTCTGTCGAAATTGTCTACTCTCCGCTTTCTGCCATAGAAATGGCCCGCTCGATGCCCGGAGCGGAGGTTGTATTTCTGGCTGTCGGCTTTGAAACCACAGCCCCGGTTGTGGCATCATCCGTTCTGTATGCCCGCGAACACGGAGTAGAGAATTTTTCCATCCTTTCCGCTCACAAGCTGGTCATGCCGGCGCTCGAACTCCTGATTTCCGACAGACTGCTTGCGGTGGACGGTTTCATGCTGCCCGGGCATGTTTCGGCTGTGCTTGGAAGCGAACCGTACCGGGACATTGCGGAGCGTTATCACCACGCCTGTGTTATCACGGGCTTCGAGACAGCCGATATAATCCAGGGTATCCTCATGCTGGCGGATCAGATCGAACGGGATGACATGACGGTGGCGATTCAGTACAGCCGTGTGGTCAAACCTGAAGGAAACAAACAGGCCAGGGCGGTTATCGACCGTGTTTTTGAGGTGACTGACAGCGATTGGCGGGGATTCGGCATGATACCTTCGAGCGGTCTTGCTCTCCGGGATGAATTTCGGGATTTCGATGCAGCCCTGCGGTTCCCCGTCGAAATCGAAGCCGGTCATGAACCCGATGGATGCCGCTGCGGCGAGATACTCAAGGGACATTGCGCGCCGCCGGAATGTCCGCTCTTCGCTCGTGTGTGCAGGCCGGAAAGCCCGGTCGGGCCCTGCATGGTTTCAGGTGAGGGAACATGCGCGGCCTTCTTTAAATACTCAAAACGACAGGGAGCATACGGAAGTGACTGACAAGGACGATGAACGGATTCTTCTTGCCCATGGTTCGGGCGGCGCAATGATGCACAATCTCATCAGGGATGTGTTTCTCCGCCACCTCGACTCGCCCGAGCTCGCCGCTCTCGATGATGCCGCAGAGCTCACCATCGATTCCGTCCGTATCGCGTTTTCCACCGATACGTTCGTGGTGAAGCCGATTTTTTTTCCCGGCGGTGATATCGGGAGCCTCGCGGTGTGCGGCACGGTGAACGATGTGCTCATGAAGGGCGCCCGGCCTCTCTATCTTTCTCTCGGGTTTGTCATCGAGGAGGGGTTCTTTCTGAAAGACCTGGAGCGTATTGTGCACAGTATCGGTCAGACGAGCATCGAGGCCGGAGTTTCTGTGGTCACCGGGGATACGAAGGTGGTCGGCTCCGGCGAAATGGACGGGATATGCATCAACACTGCCGGTATCGGTGTTATTTCCGCCGGAATCAGTGTGAGCGGCAGCAATGCACATGCCGGGGACTCGATTCTCGTATCGGGAACCATCGGTGAGCACGGCATCGCTGTTCTTGCCGAGCGGAACGGTCTTTCCCTCAGGGGAGCGGTCAGGTCGGATGCCGCGCCGCTCACGGGGACGGTGCTGCCGTTTCTCGACCGGTTCGGAGCATCCATCCATGTCCTCCGCGATCCGACACGGGGCGGGCTTGCCGCAACCCTCAATGAAATCGCCGGTTCAAGCGGAGTAGGCATCGTTGTGCAGGAGTCCGTTGTGCCGGTGAGCGATCCGGTAAGCGCCGTATGCGGCCTGCTCGGTTTCGATCCCCTCTATCTTCCCTGCGAAGGGAGGTTCCTGGCCATAGTTGATGATGCAGTCGCCAGTGACGCCGTAACATTCCTCCGCACGATGGGAAACTGCCCGGACGCCGCAATGATCGGTATGGTCGCGGATTCTCCTCACGGTGAAGTCATTCTTTCCACTGCTTCCGGTGGACGGCGTATTCTCGACATGCCTGTCGGCGAGCTGCTGCCGAGAATCTGTTGAGGCAGTCATCCGTTATCCCGAATTTCCGGGATTTTCCACGAAAGCCCGTTAATATCCCCGCTGGTCGACAATAGCCCGAACGACCTGGTTGTATTCGCTTCCTCCCATCAGATGTACGCCCATATAGAGGCCGGGAGTTTTGTTAGCCCCGATCATCTGCTCGATGAACTGGCTGTTCAGCATCCAGAGGGTAAGGGCATACAGTACTCCCGTGGCGGGACAGAGCTTCTTATCGAACCCGGGAAGACCAAGAATACCATCGCGTTCGGGGGAGTAGGTTTCGATATGATACTTTGCCTCTCGCGCCAGATCGTCGCCGCTGCTCCCCTCGGTGTGAGCGGGGCCGATGGAGATGACTGATACTCCCTTGCTTTTAAGCAGGCGCGCCATTTCAACATTATCCCTGACATCGGAAAATTCCCCTGCAATCAGAGCGAAATCGCCCGGTTTGACGTTTTTCACCGCATCCTCAGCCTGCAGGAGAAGGCACATGGCAAGACCCGATGCCCTGATATAATTCTCGATCGCCATTTCACAGCCGGCGCTGAATGTCCAGTAACGGCCTCCATTTATGACGCTTTGGACCATGAAACGGGCGGTATCGTCGATATGACCTATATCCGACTTGATTTTCTCCCCGCGTTCCTTTATGGAAGTGATGTATTCCAGTGCTTTGACGGCAGTTCCGGAAACAGCGGGATTTCTGTGGCGAAGTGCTATTTCGGCGGTGAGCATCCAGTAGAGCGGTCCCGCTCCCTGCACCGATATGGGGCATGCCCTTACAGCCGGTATTTCGGGAATATAGAGCACACCGTCCGTGAAAGGAACACCCGGTGTCAGGACAAGGCTCGCGCATTCCTCGGTGGTGACATTCCCGTACAAACGGTATGTCGGGGAAAGAGCGCCGTCAGGAATTGTCATGTTGGGAAGGTACGGAACCCGGATTCCCACGGTGAATGCGCCGCGGTCACGGGCTGCCTTCACACGGGGGAGCGCATAGTCGAAGAACAGAAAGTCGTCCTTTCCGATGAGGTTATATGAATCATCCGTCGTCTGCCGGGTCCAGTTGGGGAGATACCCCGGATTTCCGGCGCGGGCAGAGCGGAATTCTGCTTCAAGCATGTGACCGAAAATGACATGGCTGTATAGTTTGCGGCCGTTTCTGAGCGCGTATATGGCGCGGTCGGCTGCCTCTGCCAGAACGGGGAGTTCGGACATCGACTCCCTGTCCCAGATTTCACAGGCCTTTTCGTAATAGAGGACTCCGAACGGTTTTTTTCCGGACGCTTTTTGAAAGGTCGTTTCCTGCCCGGACACCGTACCATATGCTGAAATACCTGCTCCGCAGGCGGCAAGGACTGTTTTTGTAAAATCTCTTCGGTTCATCGGGCGAGATTCCGAGATTAGGTTAAAGTGTGAGGTTCATATGTATTCAGTACATGCTGTTCAACCTGAAAGTATACTGTCATTATTGTGAACAGGCAATATAAATACTGGCGACTCCAATTTTTTAAAGAACACTCCTGAGACGATACTTTCCTTTGCGCGCCCCAAGGAAAGTATCCAAAGGAAAGGGCGCCCGTGAAAAGCCTTTTTCCCCGTTCACTACCCGTTTTTCGGGAATGTGTGAACTCACGAGCCTTCGGCTCGCTCGGACAGCACCCATTCTTTTTCCGAAAACCGGTTGTGACCGCGGGGCTTTTCAACGGGATTATTCATTCACCGGCTTATAATCATATATTCTATTTATGATCAATATTACACGATATTTCAGTTTTGATATCAATTGGTTGCCAGTTGGACTTCTCTCTCTTGATTCAGTATTGTATATAATCGTATATTGCTTTGCCTGGAAGTGAACGTACATATTCGCGGAGTAGATACCATTATGGAATTTCGCATCGAACGTATATTCAAGGGGCCCGGATTTGCCGAAACGCTGTATCTGGGCACCTGTGCGGGACAGCGGATCATCAGGAAGGCTTCCAATCCCGGTGCGCTCCACTTCAGCAGGATTGCCCTTGTCCGTGAGATAAGGCTGCTGATGAGTCTTCGTGAGGAGTTGAAGCCGTTTTTCCCCGCGCTGCTCAGGACGAATCTCGGCGACCTGACCGAGGATTCACCCGGTCTTCCCACGGTGATATTCTACGATATGCCCTATTATCCGCCGGAGGAGGGATGGGAGACCATGTCGGTCCTCCTGTGTGAAGGTGCGCTTACCCGAAAGGCGGCACGGCGAATTATCGGTGAGATCATCGATACCGCTTTCATGTATTTCCGGCTCGATGACTGTGAACCGCAGGCTGATTATGCGGAGAAAACCATGCTTCGCGCCATACGGGAAAGCCTGACATGGGCGTCGAACGAAGAGAATTTCCGCCAGCTTTTTTCTCTGAACGGTCTGCGGCTCAACCGGCGGACTGTCCGGAACATTCCCGCGCTGACAGAGTATTTCGAGGATACGCCCCTCATGAGGAAGCTGCTCATCCCGGCCCGCGACCGTTTTCTCCACGGCGATTTTTTCCCGGAAAACATACTCTGCAACACAAAGACGGGACGGTGGATTCTCCTTGACCCTGTCAGCGTCCGCGGAGTGCACCGTGGGGATTTCATGCTCGATCTCAACAAAATGGAAGGCTGGCTCACCGGTGAACTGCCCGCCCTGAGAACAGGTCAGTTTACCCTCGATATCACGGGGAATAGCATGGAGTTCGTCATCGGCAACCGGTCGGGCAAGCTCGAAAACCTCCACCGTCTCGGTCTTGACGGCTGGTATGCCGATCTCCTGAGGGAACCACGGTATGCCGATGTCTTTACTCAGGAGAAGGGGTGGAACGTCAGATCGCCGTTCATCAACGCTTTTTATGCCCTCTGCATGCTCCCGCTCGCCGACAAACGTCAGGCGGCTGCGCGGTATGCTTTCGGAATAAGGTGCATGGATGAATTTATCGGTAATCTGGAGGACGGACTCTGAATGTAATGATCATTCGGGGCTGCTTGTCGGGCTTTGACTCTTGTATACGCACGCGTCGCAGCGGAGCAGAACGCCTCGACACCGCTTATTCCTCTGTCCGTTTATTATAAAAGGAATAAAAGATTTCATACTGTGAAAACTGGGTACGGCCTTATTTCCACGTTATGATATAATCCACATGCCCGCCGGTTTGTGAGTCCGGCTGGACAATCTGGAGATTGGATTCCTTTAGTAATCCCCTGTCGAAGAGGTTGTGGGCATCGGTCGATGACGTCTGGTTTTCGATGCAGAAATAGTCGCGGTCGGGAGTGTAGACCACCACATGGGTGAAATCGGCAGTCGCTTTCTGTCCGATTTCGAGACCGATCGATTCATACATCACCCGGACGATGCTTTCCGGCGTCGCACCGAAATACACATCATCGAGCGAGAGTTCCGAGACGGGTTTCGGATTGTTGAGGTCCCACTGCGTTCCACCGACCGGTTCGAGTTTCCCCGTGGGAAGCAGATCTATCGCCTCCATGTGATAGGGCAGACCGACCTGGACGAGGTCGGACTTCTTGTCGCCGATGACCTTCCAGAACGGATGGAGACCGAAACCGAATCCGAGCGGCCGGTTGTCCTGGTTTTGAACCTCGTATGCTATGCGGACACGGTCTTCCATGAGCGTAAAGGTCACCGTAAGGGTGCATTTGAACGGATAGCCGGGGAACCGGGGATTGTTTTCATCGAACACATACCATGTTTTAAGCGAGATGCCGTCCTTCCCGATCTCGGGCTTGTCGAACTTCCATGCATCATCCCATACGAGCCCGTGAATGAGGTGCGATATCTTCTCGCCGGGAAATCCCATGGTATAGATTTCGTCCATGAACCGGTATGTGGCTTCACGGACCCTGTTGGGAGTGGGGAAGAGAATCGGGCAGCCCGTACGGCGCGCGATAAGCTCGCTCAGGCTGTCCGGACTTGCGATAAGCTCTCTCCCGCCTGCCGTAAACGAGAACATGTTGCTGCCGCATTCCGGCGTGACAGCGATGGACATGCTTTTCTGCGGAATCCCGGGTTTTTCGGCGGTGAGCCGGACGATGTTCCAGCCTGTAGCAGAATCTTTCGATATCATATATGAAAATTTCATGGCAGAATTCCTGTCTTGAGAACAGCTTGTGAAAATCAATGATACGGCTAAGAACAAACACGAGAGTCTATTCATCATTATTTCCCCGGAAGGTTGTGAGAAACGGTGAATTCGACGTACAGGATTTTTTCCCCATGTTTCGTAAATTACATCGGTGTCCGACCGATGTAAAGCGATTTCAGCCTGTTTCTCCAAAGAAATCGGTGTTGCGGCAATAACAGTAAAAAAGTTTTGATTGTATGTAAAAGGCATTTTATGTACAATATAAATCCTTCTTGAATTGCATGCTGACTCAGGTGAAATAGTGTTCGCAGATAAAGGAGAAAATCATGTTTCATGAAATCCGCTTTACACGGGAAAAGATAGCCCGTTTCCTTGCGATTATCGAACAGCTTGTATACCGTCGTAAAAGCCCGCTTCCTCCTTTCCGGTTCCTGCAGAGGCCGGATCCCATGGCGGACCCGCTTGCCGGCACCGATGTCGATGACAGCGGATGGGAGATCATCGAACCCGAAACATACTGGGGAGAGTGGGTGATGAATTTCACCCTCCGGTCATCGTTCACCGTTCCCTCCGAATGGGAGTCCGGCGCTCCGGCGGCCCTCTATCTGCCCCTCGGCGATGCCGGGGATTTCAGCCATCCGGAGGCGCTTGCCTATGTGGACGGTGTCCCGTATGCCTCCTGCGACCGTCACCACCGGGAAATCATGCTTCCCGTTCAGTGGCGCGACGGCGCTTCACATGTTCTTGCGCTCAATGGCTGGACCGGACTCGGGGGAGATTTTATCAAATCCACCGAGAAAACCCGGCTTTTCATGCGTCCCTGTTCGGTTGTGCTCATCGATACGGTGACCCGTGATTTTATCGCCGCTGCACGGGTTGCGCTCGGCGCGGTCAATGCTCTCGATGCGAACAGTCCCGTCCGGTTTTGCCTGCTCAATTCGCTCAACGACGCTTTCCGGGTGCTCGATATGCGCGAACCCATCGGCGACCGCTTTTACGGGAGTGTGGGAAACGCATACGAAGTACTGAGACGGGGTATAGAAAACGCCGGCGCACCGCTCGATGCGGACATCACCGCGACCGGTCATTCCCATATCGATGTTGCATGGCTCTGGACGCTCGGGCAGACCCGCCGGAAGGTCGGGCGGACGTTCCATACGGTTCTCAGGCTTATGGAGCAGTTTCCCGGGTATCACTTCACCCAGAGCCAGCCGCAGCTCTATGATTACATGCGCCGCGACTATCCCGATCTGTTCGAGGATGTGAAAGAACGTGTGCGCGAGGGCAGGTGGGAAGTTATCGGCGGCATGTGGGTCGAGGCCGACTGTAACATCAGCGGTCCCGAATCGCTGGCGCGCCAGTTTCTGCTCGGGCGCACCTTTTTTCGCAGGCACTTCGGCTCCGATGCCGAATCGCCCGTTCTGTGGCTTCCCGATGTGTTCGGGTACTCGTGGAGCCTTCCCCAGCTCATAAAAGAGGCCGGTCTCGAATATTTCTTCACCATCAAGATAAGCTGGAACCAGTACAACCGTCTGCCATACGACACATTCTGGTGGCAGGGCCTGGACGGCACCCGGGTGCTGACCCATTTCAGCACATCCCCGGACCTCGGCGCCACCCAGCTCGGACAGTTCATGTCCACTTACAACGCGAACGCGGCGCCAGCTCAGGTGCTCGGTACATGGAAAAATTTCCAGCAGAAAGAGCTCGGCCAGGAACTCCTCATGGCGTACGGGTACGGTGACGGCGGCGGCGGACCGACCCGTGAAATGCTCGAAAACATCAGAGAAATGGAGGCGTTTCCGGGTATGCCCCGGATGAATCAGAAGCATGTCGGCAAATTTTATCGTAAGCTTGAAGCCGAAAAAGGCGCCGAGCTGCCCGTCTGGAACGGTGAGCTTTATTTCGAGCTCCACCGCGGAACGTATACATCGCAGAGCCGTAACAAAAAGGCCAACCGTGAGAGCGAATTTCTGCTTCATGACGCCGAATTTCTCGCAGTCCTCGCATCGCTTTCGGACAAGAATTACCTGTATCCGGCCGAGGACATCAGGCAGGCATGGGAGCTTGTCTGCCTCAACCAGTTCCATGATATCATTCCCGGAAGCAGCATCAACGAGGTATACAAAGAATCGCTGGAACAGTACGCCGAAGTGAAAAGAATCGCCGGAACAGTCCGTGATAAAGCTGCCGGGGTGATTTCCTGCGCTGCCGGGGGAGATGTCATTGTCATCAACCCCTCCTCCTTCAGGCGGAGCGATCCTGCATTCATCGTCAGGAATACCCTACACGGGAAAGGATTGCGCCGTAAAGACGGGACGCCGGTGATGATTCAGCAGTTCGCTGACGGTATCCGGGCGGATTGTGGCGAGCTTGAGCCATACAGCGTCAACGCGCTTTACCGTGATGAACGCGAATCCATGCCCGGGGAAACCGGACTTTCGGCATTTCCCGAACTGCTCGAAAACAACTATATCCGCGTCGAGTTCGACAGGAATGGAGATATCACCCGCATCTATGATAAGGTGTGCGGGCGCGAGGTGCTTCCTGCGGGAGCCGCTGCGAATGTGTTTCAGGCTTTCGAGGACCGGCCGGTCGAATGGGAGGCATGGGATGTGTTCATCTACTATGACGACAAGATGTGGCTGAGCGAACCGGCGTCATCGGTCAGGGTCGTTGAGAACGGGCCTCTCCGTGCCACAATCGAAATCAGGCGTCAAATCCTGTCCAGCCCCTATGTCCAGCGTATTTCGCTGAATTACAACAGTCCGCGGCTCGATTTTGAAACATCCGTCGACTGGCGCGAGCGGCATGTTCTCCTCAAGGTTGCGTTCCCGGTGGACATCCTTTCCCCCGTGGCGACCTGTGAAATCCAGTGGGGCAATGTGGAACGTCCCACGCACCGCAATACGAGCTGGGACTGGGCGCGATTCGAGACCTGCGCGCAGAAATGGGTCGATCTGAGCGAGGGCGGCTATGGCGTCAGCATTCTGAACAACTGCAAGTACGGCCATGACATCAGGGATAATGTAATCCGGGTCAGTCTGCTCAGAAGCCCCTGCAATCCCGATCCCGAAGCCGATAAAGGGGAGCATCGCTTCACTTACAGCCTCTTTCCCCATGAGGGGAGATGGGATGAGCATACCATTGCCGAGGCATACTCGCTCAACGATCCTCTTATTGCTCTCGTTCCGGAAAAGACCTCCGTGAAAACCACGGGAGTAAATCACCCGAAGAGCCCGATAAAGCCTGGCGAGGCGCTTGTCAGGGTTGACAGACCCTCGGTGGTGATCGAGACGGTGAAAGCAGCCGAGGACGGCGATGGTATCATTGTCCGTTTGTATGAAAGCCGGCGCACCCGCGGAGATATTATCCTGACAGCGGGATTCGGGATCGCCGGAGCGTGGAGGACAAACCTGCTTGAAGAAAACCGGCACCCGCTTAAAACAGACGGAAACCGGGTTTTCCTGAGTGTGAAACCCTACGAGATCCTTACCCTTCGCATCGTGCCGATTCGTTAATACAATTTGCAAAGATGCGGTGATATGGAAACGGCTCCTGTGCATTATCGAACAATAATGTGCAGGAGCCGTTTTCCGTTATTGACCGGATTAAAAAAGGGAATCAGTTATTCTATGGGCTGATTGTTTTCAAAATCCCAGAGCGTTTTACGTTTGAGGTCGGCTGTCGCGAGCTGGAATGTGATATAGGCGTTCAGGTATGCCATCTTCGACTGAGACAGACGGTTGTTGTCAAGCGCCAGGTCCTGGCTCGTGATTTCACCGTTATTGAAGCGTTCGAGCGAGATATCATAGCTGCGCTGGGCGACTTCTTGGCTTTTCTGGAGAACTTCGAGCCGGCTCACCGCCTCGGTGACCCGCCGGACAGCATCACGAATGCTGCTTTCGACCGTTTTTTTCTGCTCTTCGACGGAGAGTTCGTTTCTCTTCAGCACCGCTTGTGCGCTCGCCACCTCGGCTTTGTTGACACCCCAGTCCCAGATGGGGACTGAAAAGGTAAGCGTTACGCCGCGGTTTCTGGGGCGGCGCTGGAGGTCATCCCAGCTCGAGTTGAACAGTGTATTGGTTGAAGAATTGTAGGACAGGCTGGGATTACTTACACCGGTGAGATCGTAGAATGCCGTGAGGTCGGCGCGGAATTCACTCCGTGCATCGGTTTCCCGCACCGTTATTTTCTGGAGTTCCAGTTCGATTTCACGCTCGCGGACTTCGGCGCGGCGGGCGAGACCTTCTTTTATTGCCTTGTCGAGATCGATTTCAAAGCGCTTGAAACTGACATCCGTTTTGACAGTTACTTCGTCAGACAGCATAAGCCCGATATCCTGCTTGAAATTATCGCGCTGGGTTTCCATATTTGCCTCAGCCGACATGAGATTAGCCCGGGCTTCCGCATAATCGACCTCCATCTGCAGCGCTTCGACCTCGGGAATGAGACCGGCCTCGAATTTCAATTTGGCCAGATCGTACATGCTTTTTTTCTGTTCGAGGGTTTCGCTGTTGATTTCGTAAGTTCTCAGACTCCGGTAGAGCGAAAAAAACGATTGAGTGGTATTGTAAATATTATCGAGCTGCGACCGTGAAAGCTGGCGTGACGCCCGTTCATAGTTGAGTTCTGCGCGTTTGAGTCCGGTTTTAAGCGTGTTCATGGTGAAAAGCGGCTGTCTGAACTGCATGCTCAACGAAGAAAGAAAATCCTTTCGCTTGAGGTCGCTGTCACTCTCGGCAAGGTAGGTTTTTTCGTCCGACTGGTAGAGCTGGGAGCTGAGGGTCAGCGTTCCGGAAGTAGGAAGCGGCTGATTGACATTGAGCTGTCCCTGAGTTTTCAGCGTGCCGAAACTGTTGTAGACAGGGAGGGAGTTGGGAACAGTGACCGCCGAAACACGTTCGGACCAGTTCGGTACATCCATCTCCATGTCGATATTTGTACGGAAACGGTATTTGGCAGCAAGGTATCCTTCCTCGGCCTGGGAGAGCGAAAGGCGGAGTGTTTTCATATCGTAGCTCTTCTCGAGAGCAATATCGATGGCATCCTGCAGGGACAGGACATACTGCTGTGCATCCGGTTCTCCTGCTCCGAACAGTACCATGCCCAAACCGAGACATATGAGACCGTATTTGAAATGGGTGAATCGTAAGGTTCTGTTTCCGTTCATTCCGACACAATCCTCCGTTTATTATTCATACCGTAAAGATTCTATTGGTTCCTGTTGTGCAGCCCGCCGGGCAGGATAATATCCGAAGATAATACCTACCGCCACGGAAACCCAGAAAGCAAGGAAAATTGCCTGCAACGATACAAGGGTCCGCCAGTTCGCGTACATGGAAATGATCTTGGTCAGAGAAAATCCGACCATGATACCGATGAGTCCGCCGGTGAAGCTCAGCACGACCGCCTCGAACAGGAACTGCCCGAGAATGTCCTTCCGTGTGGCGCCGACTGCCCGCCGGATTCCTATTTCACGGGTTCGTTCGAGAACGGAGGCGAGCATGATGTTCATGATGCCGATACCGCCCACGAGAAGGGATATGCTTGCGATCGCTCCCATGACGATGTTGAAGATGCGCTGGGTCTGCTGGCTTTGGCGGAGCAGCGATTCGGGAATGACGATGTTATAATCGATGATACCATTATGACGGCGGTCCATGGTGTGTTTGATGATATTTGCGGCTTCCTGGATTTTTTCGGTATCATTGACAAGGGCGACAAAGCGGTTGAGCTCACTCTCGAACGGCTGCATGGGGAACCGTTTCATGGATGTCGTAATGGGAATGTAGACATCCATGTTCATGTCGCGGATCGGGAGATCGGTTTTCCCGCCGCCCGATTCGATTTTATCTTCCATAACACCAACAACGGTAAACCACTGATTGCTGATTTTAACCTGTTCGCCGAGCGGCTCATGGAAGAAAAAGAGTTTCCGCTTGATGCCGCCTCCGAGCACACACACCCTTCTCGATTCATCGACATCGAGATAAGTAAAAAAAGTGCCTTCACGGGGGGTATAATTCAGCACCGGGCCATATTCAGGTGTCGTTCCGACAATCGATGTTTTGGTCCGCTCGGTTTTATATGTGATGTCAAGAGTCATTTCACGCTGGGGTACGGTGAGTTCAACGAGCGGATTAACTTCCTCGACCGCACGCGCATCAGCCCACCGGAGGCCCCGCGAAAGGTTAGATCGTCCCAGGCCCGTTTCCTTGTCCTCGATAGGGATATCCTGCACGATGATATTACGCATACCCATAAGCTGTATCTGTTCAAGGGCCTGCTGTTTTGCGCCTTCGCCGATCGAGAGCATAGCTATAACAGCACCCACACCGAAAATAATACCGAGCATGGTAAGGAGCGACCGGAGTAAATGAGTCCGAAGGCCTTCGAGTCCTAAAGTCAGGTTTTCACTATAATGCATATGATTATACTACCTTCCCATCAATCGAGACGAGCCGTTATTATTCTGTTTGTTCACTTCGGATGTTGCCACTTTTTCCCCGGCGCCAAGATTCTCGAGCGGAAGAGTCGGGTCTCTGAGAGCAACCTGTTCTCCCTCTTTGAGACCGTCCTCGACAATGATGTAGTCGCTGTTACTTCTCCCCACCTTGATCGGACGTTGGCTGAAACCGCTGTCCTTGATATAGACCACGGTCGTGTCCGCCTTTTCGAAAACCGATTCGAGCGGAACATAAAGCACATCGGAAATTCTCCCTGTCACCAGAGTGCACTGTGCAGTCATTCCGGGTTTGAGCCGTTCATCCTTTTCGTTAATCGTGACATCGACGTCAAATACCTTGACATCCGATCCTTCGTCGCGGCGCGCGAGAGTTGCAATATTGGTTATCGTACCATAAAATGTTGGTCCCGGGAGGGCGTCGAGTGTAATGACGGCCTGCTGACCCAATTGTACACGGCTTATGTCAACTTCGTTGATCTGGGTTCTTGCAAGCATGACCGAGAGGTCGGGGATACTCACGAGCACCATACCCCTGTGGGGTGTGTCGCCTACCTTGACCTTGTCACGGGTGCGTGTAGACCAGTTGTATATTTCCTGAAGAACGACAAGCCCGGCTTTGGGAGACCTGAGCGTCATGGCGTCCAACTGATCCTGCGCCTGATCTCTGCGCATCTGCGCCTGTTTTACCCGTACTTCAGCTTTAGCGATATTCGCCTGGTCGATTACCTTCTGTGATTCGATTTTTTCTTGCGCCTGTTGGAGAGCAAGGTCGGCTTTTTTGAAGTTCAGCTCCTGTTCACGGCGTTTTGATTCAGCCTCGTATTTCATCTGCTCGAAACGGAGTTTTGCCTGTTCATAGGAATACTGCTGGGTTTTATACGAGCTGTCGAGCTGTTTCATGTTTGATTCTATGCTCGCTTTTGTGCTTGCCAGTTCGGCAAGGGCATTATCAAGCTCGTTCTGACGGTCGGTTACCGTGCGCTCAGCTTCGCTCGTATCGAACTGTACGAGGAAATCACCCTCTTTAACCATGGCGCCATCCTCGACAACCCTGACGATACGTACGTCGCCATACACACGGTCAGGCACCGATACTGTGACCGACGATGAAGAGTTTAATTCGCCGCGTTCCTGGATATCGATTACAAATTCACCGCGTTTTACGTTAAAGAGGGCAACGCTCGATGCGCTGCTTTTAACCTGGAATATCAGAATGATTCCCAGAATGAATACAATGGGCCCGATAACCATGACGATACGTTTTTTCAAGAGATTTCTGACATCAGACATTTTCATGAATACCACTCCTGCCGCTGCTGCCTTTGTACGAGAAGAAAACAACAGCATAACGGGTTATTTTTTGTCGATACAATTTTCATTATCATTATTTTGTATATATTTTTTATGTGTATAAACCTTCCGGAATCTGCCGCTGTCACCCGCCGGGCTGCCTTTGTACCTGCTCTGCCGGCCGCTGTCCGTTCTCTCTCGCGGGACGGTCGGAAGTACTGTTCTGCTGTCCCCGTGTATCCCTGAGCACCTTCTGCTGAACATCAGTAAGGATTTCACCGAACGCTTTAAAGCCTTCGGGGCTCTTGAGCGCCTCCGTAAGCATCTTAATCTGTTCTGCTGTCAGCGGGCATCCGGCCTTTTCAAGGGTGGCTGCCATTGCCTTGATGCGTTCATCGGGTTCCTGTGTTTTTGGAATGACGGGTTTATTAATATTTTCTTTTGACATGGTATTCAGGTGATCGACAAGCTCTTCAAGTTCTGTGGATTTACGCTGTATATCAGCGAACCATCCCAGAGGGTGTGCATCAGGATTCGGCGATGAGAGAGAAATAACATCACCCTGTCTGATGTCCCCCTGAACAATGATATAACGGTCATTTCGTTTACCGGTAGTGATTGGGACGGGATCAGGAAATGTCCGCTGCGGGAAAACCACAGGTTTGCCATCCAGTTCAAACACGGCGCCAACGGGTGCATATAACGCATCGGGAATTTCTTCAAAAATTATCCGTGTTTTGGCGGACATGCCCGGCTTGAGAAGCTGATCCGACTCCTCGATACGGATGACAATCTCGAAGTCCTTGATCTGTGAAGTCTCTTCGGCCCTGTCGGCGAGGGGGGCGATACTGATCACGGTGCCGTTGAATACCCTGTCGATGAAGGCATCGAGCCGCAGTCGCGCTTTGTACCCGATTTTAATCTTGGATGCGTCGATCTCGTTGACACGGATGACACTCTCCATCTCGTTGAGATCCGGTATATACATCACCGTCATTCCCGGTCCGACTGTTTCGCCGGCGGCTACCTTATGGAGCGGCATATCGCGCCAGCCTCCAATTTCGTTGTATACGACCATACCGGAAACCGGGGCGCGGAGTGTGAGCGCATCGATCCTTCTTTTAATATTATCAACATGCTCCTGATAATGATTAAGACGCTGCTGCTCTATTTTATACCCGGATTCATTGATTATTTTCTGGCTGGAGATTCGTGTCATCGTCTCATCGTACCCGATGAGAGCTATTTCGAAAGCAAGACGGGCATCTTCCTTGCGAACCTCCGATTCGAATTTCAACTGCTCCAGCTGGAGTTGGGCAGCATCACGCGAATATTCCGACATTTGAAGGTTCGATTCAAGTTCGGACATGACCGATTCCTGCTGAGTCTTGACACTCAGAACCTGGGCTTCCTGCGCTTTGAACTGATCAATTGCCGTATCAAGTTCTGTATATAAGGTACTCGCGTCAAACTGGACGAGAACGTCCCCTTCCTTTACGACCGTTCCCTCCGGAACCATTTCGGTAATCTGGAGCGTCATTCTCCATTCCCGCGGCGCACTGAGATAATACGAATTTGCCGCACGTATTTCTCCGCTCTCCACAATATCGACCGGGAAATTGCCTTTCATGACCGGTATCCAATGGCCTTCATGAACCGTACTGCTCCTGCTCGAAATGACTGTGACAAGAAGGATGATGATTACCAGAGCTCCACCGGTAAATACAATACGGTGATTCCTGAAAGCATTATACGCCGTAAGCACATGTTTGATTATTTTTCCAACCGCGCGATCGAGAGCAACTTCAATTTGCATGGAATGTCCTTATTTTTTATTTCTTTAGTCTGAAATCACCGTACGCATTAATATTTACTTTGTGTAAACTCGTAAGATAATCAATTTGAAAACCTTTGTCAAAATCGAAATGAGAATATTTTCTCGATTTAACAGTACGGTATAATTATATCATACCCCTGGTTATCAACGGTTGTTACTCATGGTTATTAAAACTCTTATATCTGCCGGTGCAAACTGATACAGCATACTTAAGACGTTGCAACTCCAAAAAGGTTTAAAAAAAAATCAAACCTTTTAAAAAAAATATGAATTGAACGATAACCGATGTTTTTTCATGATTTGCATCGTGCCATGGCTTGCACGGCTGACGGTCATCTCATGCTCTGCGTTGGTAAAGTCCGGGCAGTTCAATGAATATGTGCAAAAAATAAAAATCTTTGTATCTCCGTCCGCTCCGGGGAAATCCTTGTTCCATACGTGATAATTCTGTTGATTTCGCACCGACCGTATATGTATCGTTATGTAACGAAGACCGACAACCCCCTAACTGTATCGGAGAATAAGCCATGTACGCCGCATCGTCAGTTCATCGTTTCGGACACATGATCAATGACCACTCTTCGAAAGTATTCGGACGGTATTTCATCATCCTTGTGGTTGTTACCGCAGTAATTCTGTCGGGAACAGTATTTGGTCAGCCATCGCGGGAGACCATACTGTTTCAGGCGGATACCTTCCAGTCGGTTGAATCGGCTGCCGCCGGAGGCTGGGTGCAGTACAGCCAGCGCGTCGAAATCAGTCCCGAATTTTTTGTCGCCGCTCTTCCGAGCATCGGCGGCGAGGGCAGTCTCGGCATTTCCGGCGCGTCCAACAGCTCTGCAAACGGGTGCTGGCGCAGGATGGTTACCGGTATATCGGGAGGGAATTACTACCGTTTCGAGGCGTCATACACCGTGCGGAGCGTTCCCAACCCGCGAATACAGGTTCTTGCCCGTCTCGACTGGCGTGACAGAAAAGACGAACGGATCGGTCAGCCGGAATATATCCCCGATGGGGTCGTTCATGAAGGCTGGCAGGAGGTGAGCGGTATCTTCCGGGCTCCCGTTGGGACGGCCTCGGTCATGATAGAGCTGCACCTCGGATTCTGCGATCAGGGTACGGTCTGGTGGGACGGCATCAGGCTGGCGCAGGTTCCCGCGCCTCCCAAACGGATCGTGCGCGTGGGTACTGTCAACTGCTTTCCGAGAAACACGGCGTCGAGTACGGAAAGCGTCGAGCAGTTCTGTAAGCTCGCCGGAGATGCCGGGAAAAAAGGATGCGACATAGTCTGTCTCGGCGAGGGAATCAATCTCGTTGGAGTCCGGGGGGCGCAGTATACGGACATTGCCGAGCCGATCCCCGGCCCGACGACGCAGAGGCTTGGTGAGGTTGCCCGGAAATGGAACATGTATATTGTGGCAGCCCTCGGCGAACGGGATGGCGCTGCAGTTTACAATACCGGCGTTCTTATTGACCGTCAGGGCAGAGTCGCCGGGATTTACCACAAGGTTCACCTCCCGCGCGAGGAGGTCGAAAGCGGCGTCACCCCCGGAAATTCCTACCCCGTGTTCGACACTGATTTCGGCCGTATCGGCATTATGATCTGCTGGGACAACCAGTATGCGGAGCCGGCCCGGGCGCTCGCATTTCAGGGCGCGGAGATCGTCTTCCTCCCCATCTGGGGCGGGAACGCCACCTTAACACAGGCACGGTGCATCGAGAATCAGGTTTATGTGGTGAGCTGCGGCTATGACATCGGGTGCACCATCTACGATCCCTGGGCCAATCTGCTTGCCGAGGCAAAAGACCGTCCCGGCTTTACCGTTGCGGAAATCGACCTCAACGAACCGCACCCGGAGCAGTGGCTCGGCAACATGCGTCATCGCTTCTACCGGGAGATGCGGGCAGATATTCCCGTTCCCGGCCTGAAATGATACAGACAGGGGCACAGTGTTTTTTGCCGCTGACATGCGCATCAGACTGTCTCATCTATTAATGAAAGGGCGTAACAGGTTTCTGCCTTACCATTTTTTAAAGACGAAGAACACGGCGCAGATCATGAAGAGAAAACCGACAAGGTAATTCCACTTGAACTCCTCACGGAGGTACAGCACCGAAAAGACGCTGAACACAACGAGCGTGATAACCTCCTGAATGGTCTTGAGCTGTGCGGCGGTGAAAGAGGCGTGACCGATACGGTTAGCGGGAACCTGGAAACAGTATTCAAAGAACGCTATCATCCAGCTCACGAGAATAACAACCCAGAGCGCCTTATTCTTGTGCTTGAGATGCCCGTACCAGGCGAATGTCATGAAGATGTTGGATATGGTTAAAAGGATGACTGTTTTCAAGAATTATAACTCTATTATAAGTAAAACTGTTACCTTCCGAATTATTGAGGCGCAAAAATACCATGTTTCAGCAGTTGACACAAGAGAAAATTAACTTGGATATTTCATGACTGTAATTTTTCGCGAAATCGTGATGATTTATAACATATTATTTATTAAAGCATAAGGAACTTTATGTATTACAATAATTATTTTAACAATATTTATCCGCTTATATCCGCCCAATCCGCGTAAATCAGCGTTCCTTTGCATCTGTAAATAGCCGGGATAAATCGTTTCCGAAAAAAATATTGCATTCAGCGCCGTAATGGATTTCCTTACAAACTGCATATGGCAGATGAAAGGACAGTGTATGAGAATACGGCATATATCGGTTAAAAACCTGTTCGGGATATTCAATCACGAGATACCGCTCAACACCGGCGAACGGATAACGATTATTTACGGCCCGAACGGATTCGGAAAAACATTCACCCTCACCCTCGTCAACGAGCTTTTTAATCCCGGGTACGAGGATTTCTACCGAATCCCGTTCAGCGATGTGTGTGTTGATTTCGACGATGGTGGAATGCTCGGTCTCAGAAAACGCAGGAACGATAACGGCGATGAGCTGTTTTTTGAATTCACCAGACCTGGAACGAAGCCCGAAACGTTTCTCCTTGATAAAAATCCCGATCGGCATATCGAGGAACCGGCCTGGTTCAAAGAGTTGAAGGAAATCATCGATGTACGCTTCATCCATACGGAACGGCTTATCCAGCTCTCAGACTCGACACACCCCGGAAACGAGTACACGATAACCGAATATACGGAGGAGCTCAGGAATCTCATCGAGAAAAAGCTTGCCGAATATGCGGCGCTTTCACAGTCCCTTGACCGGTCATTTCCCGTTCGCCTTGTTACCGGAAGTAATAAAACGGGACTGTCGCTCGATGAGCTGAAGAAAAGATTTCGGGACATCGAAGTGAAACGAGCGCGGCTCATGGATGCCGGACTTCTTGAGCGGGAAGAAACCACCATGGGCGTCATTGATCATATCGATGAATCGAATATGAATGTACTGTCGGTATATATCGGGGACGTGGAAAAGAAACTGAGCGTTTTCAAAGACCTTACCGATAAAATCGAACTCCTCATGAAGATTGTCAACAGCAGGTTCCTCCAGAAACGCATGGAGATAAGCAGGCGGGACGGTTTCATATTCATCGCGTCGGACGGTCGCAAACTGCTGCCTGAAAACCTCTCGTCGGGCGAACAGCATGTCGTGGTGCTCCTCTACGAGCTGCTTTTCAAGGTCAGACCCGATTCCCTCATCCTCATCGACGAACCCGAGCTGTCGCTCCATGTTTTCTGGCAGCAGCAGTTCATCAGGGATATTCAGGATATCATCGGGCTTGCAGGATTCGATGTGCTCATCGCCACGCACTCACCTCAGATCATCCATGACCGCTGGGATCTTGCAGTCGAGCTGAAGGGCCCCCGCGAATGAAGCAGTTTCTTACTCCGCACGAGATTGCAAATACCATCCGCATGATGCGTCCTGTGTACGCCGGGACGGTGCTCATGGTCGAGGGCGATTCTGATGCCCGCGTATACGGCCGTTTTATCGACAGGAAACGGTGCAGTATCATTCCTGCACACGGGAAAAGCAATGTGCTCATTGCGATGGGAGTGCTCGAGAAAGACCGGTATACCGGCATTCTTGCCGTCATCGACAGCGACTACTGGAGGATGGAAGGCACCGATCCCGGCAGCGTGAACATCCTGATGACCGATACCCATGACCTCGAAACGATGATACTCTCGTCCGGAGCGCTCGAAACCGTGCTTGCGGAATTCGGTTCGGCGCAGAAGATCAGAAAAACCGGCAGTCCGATCCGCGAGATGATCCTCCATGCCGCTCTGCCATTGGGATACCTGCGTTGGATTTCCTCATCGAAACAGGACAATCTTTCCCTGAAATTCAGGGATATTTCGTTCGCCGCGGTGATTGTCACGGAGGGGAAAACGATGAGAATGGATATCGATGACATGATCGAAGAGGTGAGGGCAAGCTCTGATACGGTCCCGTTTGACCGGGAGGAGCTCAGATTAAGGATTGCCGGTCTCGTCCGGAGTAACCGTCATGACCCGTGGCAAGTATGCCGGGGGCACGATATGATTCATATTCTTGCCATCGGTCTCAGAACCGTATTCGGCGGCAGGCATGCGAAAAATATCAGCTACGAACAGATTGACAGCATCATGCGGATCGCTTTCGGTTTCGCTGAATTTTCACAGACCCGGCTCTATTCCTCGCTGAAAAAATGGGAACGGGACAACCCGGACTTCTCCGTTTTCCCTGGATAAAATCGGCTGACCGTGCAAATTTACTGATGTGGATTGATGGGAAAATCAAAACCGTTTTGCCATTCTTTTCAATAGAATCCACTCGTCATCTCCCGCGTTAAATTTGATAAAATCGTATCGATCACGCAGGAACTGTTATGAATTCCGTTATTCCAGCCCGTTGTCATGGTTGCTCGAACACTATAAAGGTTCGGGTGATGAGATTCCCTGTTTCGGATCTGGTGATCCTTTTTCTGCTCGGATTACTGCTGTATCCCTCCGGCTCGTGCTATGGTGATACACGCAAGCCCTTTGACCTCGGTGTCAAAAAAGAAGTGCTGTTCCTTACGGCAGGTGCGGGCCTGGAAATCGCGAGACAATACAGCCTTGACCATTCTTCCTCGCCGAATCTGTCACGTGCGAATCCCGGCGACATACCTGCAATAGACCGTTTTACGCGGAAGTATTATTCCACCTCTGCTGACTCATGGAGCTACGTCACCATAAAGCCCGATAATTTACTTCCCATGCTGACACCGGTTCTTACAATGGCGCTCTCACGGAAGGGATCGTGGTATTACCTTGTCACGAGCGCTGTGCTTTATGCAGAGGCATCCCTTATAGTCAACAGTGCCACCGACATCGCCAAAAATACATTCGGTCGATACCGCCCGTATGTCTATAACGATGCTGTCCCCCTTGAGAGACGGACGTCACTGGCAGGCACGAAGTCCATGTGGTCGGGACATGCCGCAAATGCGTTTCAGGGCGCAGTGTTAGGGGGATATATGTTTCAGAAATACAATCCCGGGTCGCGATGGACAAAGCCGGTATGGTGTATCGGGCTTCCGTGCGCCACAGCTACTGCGGTGCTTCGTGTCAGGGCCGGACAGCACTTTCCGACCGATGTCGTAGTCGGAGCGGCGTTCGGCTCCCTGTGCGGATGGTTTATACCGTGGATGCACATCGAAAACCACACAGCACTGTCTATGCGTACAGAAGGAGAAAATACCCCGGTAATTACATTGACACGTATGTTTTAAAAAAGACGGGTAAAAGGCACAAGGCACAAGGCAGAAGTGAAAAAGACGGATATTACAAAGGAAAGCATCAACATAAGATATGTTTCAAAAAAAATGGGGGGGCGCAAGATGATACAATTCGTTGATTTTACCCTCATTTTACACTATATTAATAAAATTGTCAATTCATGGTTATCACAAGGTAATTGAATGTCCGTATATCTTTATTCATAGACTTAATCCGAGGAGACGGTTCAATGGGTATGGTCAAAGCCGAAAAAATCTGGTTCAACGGCAAATTTGTCAACTGGGAAGACGCCAAAATTCATGTTCTGTCACATGTCATCCATTACGGTACGTCGTTTTTCGAGGGTGCCCGGTGCTATAAGACCCAAAAAGGTCCGGCATGTTTCCGTATTCACGATCACATGAGAAGACTCGTGGACTCCATGAAAATCTACCGGACCGATTCGCCCTATACGATTCAGGAGCTTGTCGATGCCACCCTTGAAACTATCAGGGTCAACAAGTTGGAATCATGTTACATCCGGCCCATCATTTTCCGCGGATACGGCGAGCTCGGTGTGAATCCGCAGCACTGTCCGCTCGATACCGTCATAGCTGTCTGGGGATGGGGCGCATATTTAGGCGCCGATGCGCTGGAAAAGGGGGTCAGTGTCTGTGTGTCCTCGTGGAACCGTCTGGGACCCAACACGATGCCCAACATAGCAAAAGTCGGTGCGAATTACATGAACAGTCAGCTCATTAAAACCGATGCGCTGGCGAGCGGATTCGATGAGGGTATCGGCCTCGACACGCGCGGCATGATCAGCGAAGGCTCCGGTGAAAACATATTCATTGTCCGTGACGGCGCCATATACACACCATCGCCCGCTGCGAGCATTCTTCGTGGGATTACCCGCGATTCCATCATCACCCTTGCCAAGTCGATGGGTATACCGGTTTTCGAGCAGCCTGTTCCACGTGAAATGCTCTATATAGCCGATGAAGTTTTCTTCACCGGCACAGCTGCTGAAGTGACTCCGGTCAGCGCAGTCGACCATGTCAAAATCGGCAATGGTGTTCGCGGCCCGATCACCGGCAGACTTCAGAAGGAATTTTTCAACATCGTATCCGGCGAAGCCGAGGACCGGTACGGATGGCTGCTCTATGTTTGAACAACCGCCATTAAACATAATAATCAACCGGATAACTGACCGGGGGGATAGACATGAAATCGGTTAACTTGGGAATTATCGGATACGGCAACATGGGTTCCGCGATTATCAGGGGTCTCATCGATGCCGGTTTATACAAGGCTTCAAGCATCTGTGTGTACGATACGGCGCCGGAGAGAAACGAAGCGGCCCGCGGCGACGGATGCGCCATCTCAGGCTCGATCAAAGAACTGGGGAAAGCGGTCGATACCATTATCATCGGTGTCAAACCGAATATCGCCCTCGAGGTTATTCACGAACTCAGGGATGTTCCCCCGGGGAAACTGGTCATATCCATCGTGGCAGGATTGAGCGCAAAGACCATCGAGGCCATCATTCCCGATAAACCGGTTGTCCGTGTCATGCCCAATACTCCCTGCATGATAAGCGAGGGCGCAAGCGCTGTCTGCCGTGGTGAAAAAGCCACCGATGAACATGTCAGAAAAGCGACAGAAATCATGGGCGCCCTCGGATATGTCACCGAGGTCGGCGAAAAGCTCATGGACGTGGTCACGGGGCTTTCCGGAAGCGGCCCGGCATATGTCGCCATCATGATCGATGCGTTGAGCGATGGCGGCGTGAAGATGGGGCTTCCCCGTCCGGCTGCGCTCAAGCTTGCCGCACAGACCGTGCTCGGTGCAGCAAAGATGATACTCGAGAAGAACCTTGCTCCCTCGGCCCTCCGCGACATGGTCACTTCACCGGGCGGTACGACCATCGCGGGTATCTCGGTGCTCGAATCGCATGCTTTCCGTGCGGCGCTCATAGGCGCTGTCGAAGCCGCGACGCTGAAATCCGAGGCACTCGGGAAAAAGTGATGTCAGGTTCAGCCGGAGAGGATTTTTTTTGCTCGTGGTTTTTATTTCTGAGCCATGAGTTTTCAGGTGCAGGTTTTTTAAGGAGACAGTGTGGTTACGATCATAGATTACGGCATGGCAAATCTCGGAAGTGTCCGTAAAGCTTTCGAGCATGTCGGCGCCATTGCCCGGGTAAGCGATAAGCCGGACGACCTTCGCGACACATCACACATCGTTCTGCCCGGTGTCGGAGCATTCGGTGATGCGATGATAAACATCCGGAAACAGGGCTTTGGTGAAGCGATTCGGGAGGCTGTTCAGAACGGGATCCCGTTTTTAGGCATCTGCCTCGGTCTCCAGGTGTTGTTCACGGAGGGCGAGGAAAAGGGCATCCACAAGGGCCTCGATATTTTCAAAGGCAGAGTGCGCCTTTTCACCGAGGGTCTCGTTCCCCAAATCGGCTGGAACCAGGCCCACATACGGCGCGAGGACCCGCTCATGGAAGGAATACCGGATCATTCGTACTTTTATTTTGTCCATTCGTACTATGTCGATCCGGCGGAAAAAGAGAATGTGACCATCGCCGAAACCGATTACCACATCATGTATGCCTCCATCGTCGGCCGTGACCGTATCTGGGGAATACAGTTTCATCCGGAAAAGAGCCAGGAGATGGGGCTCAGAATACTCGGCAACTTCGTTAAAGTACGCTCATGATTGTCATACCGGCGGTCGACATAAAGGACGGGCGATGCGTCCGTCTCCTCCAGGGGCGGATGGAAGATGAAACGGTCTACGCCCGCGTACCTTGGACTATGGCGGTCAGATGGCAGGAAGCGGGGGCGCGCATACTCCATATCGTCGACCTCAACGGCGCTTTCGAGGGTCGGGGAGTCAACGACAGCGCTGTCCGTGAGATAGTCGAACATGTGGATATGGTCACCGAGCTCGGCGGCGGTATTCGCGACATGGCGCGCATTGACGCTCTCCTCGGCATGGGTATCGGCCGTGTCATTCTCGGGACTGTCGCTGTGGAAAATCCCGGCCTTGTTAAAGAAGCTGTCGAAATGTACGGCCCCGAAAAAATCATTGTCGGCATCGACGCCCGCGGCGGCATAGCGGCGACACGCGGATGGGCTGCGGACGGCGGTCGTCCGGCGGTCGAGCTCGGCCTCGAAATGAAACGGCTCGGTGTGTCGCGAATAGTTTATACCGACATCAGCCGTGACGGTATGCTCACCGGCCCGAACCTTGCCGAAACGGAGCGCATGGCCCGTGAAACGGGGCTGAAGATCGTGGCGTCGGGCGGAGTATCATCGCTCGGGGACATACGGGCGCTGAAAGAGTTTGAACCGCTCGGTGTCGACTCGGTCATCACCGGCAAGGCCATTTACGAGGGTACGCTTGACCTGAAAGAGGCGATAGAGGCGGCGGAATAATTTTTGAGAACGGTGAAAAGGAATAATTGATTTAAAAAGGCTATTATCAACTTGACGGTGTATTCAGCCGTTTTTCCGACATTGATTATTTCAAACAGGTTTATGTTCATAAGGAATTAGGTGTTTTGTGCTGGCCCGGTGATGTCGATATCGCACTGGAAACGGTCTACAGCATGGCGACCGGCAAACCACTGCCGGAATGGATGGAAGAAGATACTGATCGTAGTGTCTTGAAACGCGGATCACCGATTGATATAATTCATCTGAGGGTAATACACCATGAAAATGAAAGTCGTTATTCACAAAGCCGAGGAAGGTGGGTACTGGGCAGAGGTACCGGCAATTCAGGGTTGTGCAACTCAGGGCGATACGTTCGAGGAATTGCTCGGCAATCTGTATGAGGCGGTTGAGGGGTGTCTTTCTGTCGATATTCGATCCATTGATACAAAAATTGGTGATAAGATATTGGAAATTGTTGTATGACCATTATGAGCGGCAAGGAATTAATACTGATTCTCGAGAAGAACGGGTGGACTTTACTGAGAATAAAGGGTAGTCATCATATATATGGTCAGCAAGGATCAAATATACGTTTATCAGTACCGGTTCATGGCGACAAACCATTGAAAATCGGTCTTTTGAAATATCTGTTGAAGGCAGCAGGGATTTTTACTAAAGAAGACAACTAGCAAATTTTATCAATGCTCATATAACCGCGCATACTATAAATGATAATTCTTTGCTATAATAGGGTAAAACAATTTAAAAATATCACACGATGTATTTAAAAATAATAAACTTAGAAATATTCTTTTTAAAGAACATAAAACTGAAAAAATCTTATGATCGCAAAACGAATAATTCCCTGCCTTGACGTCAACAACGGCCGCGTTGTCAAGGGAGTCAACTACATCAATCTTCGCGATGCCGGCGATCCTGTCGAACAGGCGCGGTTCTACGATGCCGAGATGGCGGACGAGCTCGTGTTCCTCGATATCACCGCCTCATCGGATGCCCGCGATATCGTACTCGATATGGTACACCGTGTTGCCGAGGAAGTATTCATCCCGTTCACCGTGGGCGGCGGCATAAGAACCGTGGAGGATATCCGCGAAATCCTGAAAGCCGGAGCGGACAAGGTTTCCATCAACACCGCCGCGGTTACGACGCCCGACATCATCAACAAGGGCGCCGAGCGGTTCGGAAACCAGTGCATCGTTGTCGCCATAGACCCCAAACGCTCGAAAACCGTTCCCCATGGCGGGCACGGCTATTTCGAGGTTCACACCCATGGCGGCAGAACCCCGACCGGTATCGACGCCATCGAGTTCGCCCGAGAGGTCGAGCAGCGCGGCGCCGGGGAAATCATGCTCACGAGCATGGATCGTGACGGCACAAAGGACGGTTACGATATCGAGCTGACAAGGGCTGTCGCCGATGCAGTCAACATACCGGTGATAGCGTCCGGCGGCTGCGGCAATCTCGATCATATCCACGAGGCATTGACCTCGGGAGGTGCAAGCGCGGCACTCGCCGCCTCGATCTTTCATTACCGCGAATACTCCGTCCGGGAAGCAAAGGAGTATCTCGCGGAACGAGGAGTGACCGTCAGGTTGTAACCTTCCCGTACTGTCTTTTATCCTCATCCGGATAAAACATCATCCCAGGGTTCAATGCTAAAAAGGAGCTAATTCATATGATTATCGTCATGCAGAATGGCGCATCGAAAGAACAGATCGGACATGTCATAGATCGTATACGGCAGCTCGGATATACACCGCATCCCATCTACGGCGAACAGAAAACGGTTATCGGGGCGATAGGTGACGAGCGCGGAAAATTCCGCCTCGAATCTCTGTCGAGCGTACCCGGTGTAGAAGTGGTCATGCCGATTCTCTCTCCGTACAAGCTTGTCGGTAAAGAGCTCAAGTCCGATCCGACCGTCGTCAGAATAGGGGAACATACGGTCGGGGCGGATGAATTCATGCTTGTCGCCGGTCCCTGCTCCGTCGAAAGCCGTGAACAGATCATTAAAACCGCCGAGGTGGTGAAAAAGGCCGGTGCCCAGTATCTCAGGGGCGGTGCATTCAAGCCGCGGACTTCCCCCTATGCGTTCCAGGGGCTCGAAGAGGAAGGCCTCAAGTTTCTCAAGGAGGCTTCCGAGATAACAGGGCTCAAGATCGTGACAGAGGTCATAACTCCCACGGATGTCCTGCTCATTAACAAATATGCCGATATTCTCCAGGTGGGAGCGCGCAACATGACCAACTATGCCCTGCTCAAGGATCTGGGGAAAATCCACAAGCCGATCATACTCAAGCGGGGGATGTCGGCCACCCTGCAGGACCTGCTTATGGCCGCCGAATATATCGCAAGCGAGGGGAACGCGGATATCATCCTGTGCGAGCGCGGTATACGGACATTCGAAACGGCGACGCGCAATACGCTCGATCTTTCCGTGGTTCCGCTGCTGAAAAGCAGGACCCATCTGCCCGTAATCGTCGATCCTTCGCACGGAACCGGGATACGGGAGCTTGTCGGGCCGATGAGTAAAGCCGCGGTCGCCTGCGGGGCGGACGGTCTTATGATCGAGGTTCATCCGAATCCCGAGGAAGCATTCAGCGACGGCGCGCAGAGCCTGCTTCCCGATGAGTTTGCCGAACTGGTAAAAACACTGAAAAAGTATCTTAAAATAGAAGGAAAAAGTCTCTGAAAAACACTGACAGGAAAAAACTGCTTGCCAGGGTTCGCCGTGTTGTCCTCAAGCTTGGCACAAAAATGCTCACGAGCGGCCCGTACACGCTCGATTATGAAGCTCTGGCGCGGCTGGCGCTCGATATCGCCGATTTGAGGAAAAACGGCTATGAAATCGTGCTCGTGAGCTCCGGAGCTATCGCCGCCGGCATGGGACGTATGGGTATCCGTCAGCGCCCGAAATCGATTCCCCAGCTTCAGGCGCTTGCATCCATCGGGCAGAATCTGCTCATGAACGCCTTTGAAAAATCGCTCGGGCTGTTCGGATTTCCCATTGCGCAGGTTCTGCTGACCATCGACGACATCGACGACCGTAAACGGTATGTCAACGTTCAGAACACCCTCAACGAGCTGCTCCGCATGAAGGTCGTGCCGGTCATCAACGAAAACGACAGCGTGGGCACCGAGGAAGTCAAGGTTGGCGACAACGACAACCTTTCGGCTTATGTATCAAGCCTTGTCGATGCCGACCTGCTTGTCCTTTTCACCGATGTCGAAGGCCTCTATGACCGTCACCCCGAAGAAGGCGAGGGTAAACTCATACCGATAGTGACGCGTATAACACCTGAAATCACCGGGCTCTGCGGCGGTTCCGGCGATAATGCCGCAGTCGGAGGTATGCGTACCAAAATCGAGGCTGCCCGAAGGATTCTGAGCAGCGGCGGTAAAATGATCATTGCGCATGGCCGTACGGTAAAACTGTCGCAGATTCTCGCGGGGGAAGATGTGGGAACGCTCTTTTGTCCCGAGGGTAACGGTCTCAACGCACGCCATCACTGGATAGCGATGACTGCAAAGGTTCGGGGGCGGATACGGGTTGACGAGGGTGCGGCAAAAGCCATCAGAGAGAAAAACGCAAGCCTTCTGCCGAAAGGAATTACCGGCGCCGAAGGTTCGTTTGATATCGGGGATGTCGTGGCGGTGCTGAGCCCGGATGGAACCGAGATCGCGCGGGGTGTATCCCTCTACGATCACCACGAGATAAGGAAAATTATGGGCGCGCATTCGAATGAGATCGACGGTATTCTCGGATATACAAACGGGACAACCGTTATTCACCGCAACGACATGGTTCATACCGAAAACAGATCGTAGCACGAAAGGGCGGCGATAATGGATAATATCTACACGCACGTTATCGAAAAGGCGAAAAAAGCACGGAGCGCCGCAACGAAAATGGCAGGCATCGGAAGCGCGGTAAAAGACAACGCCCTCCGTGCGATGGCAGATGCGATTATTGCCTGTAAAGCCGAAATCCGAGATGCAAACAATATCGATATCGACGCGGCGAACCGGAACGGTCTGAAGGATGCCATGATAGACCGTCTGACCCTCACCGATTCACGGATCGATGGTATGGCGCAGGGACTCCGAGAAATCGCGTCGTTTCCCGACCCTGTCGGCATATTGACCGATGTCGTCCGGCGGCCTTCCGGCATTCGTGTCGGCAAAATGCGTGTCCCTATCGGACTCATCGGATTTATCTACGAGTCGAGACCAAACGTGACCGCCGATGCCGCGGGATTGTGCCTCAAGGCCGGTAACGCCGTCCTCCTGCGCGGCGGCAAGGAGGCGATCAACTCGAACCTTGTCCTGGCCGGTATTCTCAATACGGCCGCTGTCTCGCAGGGTATTCCCGATGGCGCGATTTCGATGATCGGGATGACCGGGCGCGAAGGGGTGAAACATATGATCGAGGCTGCCGGCATTATCGACCTTCTCAGTCCGCGCGGCGGCAAGGAGCTGATCAAAGCGGTTGTGGATGGCGCCAGAGTCCCCGTTATAAAGCACTACGAGGGGAACTGCCATGTGTATGTCGATAAATCGGCGAATCTCGATGATGCGCTCAATATCATAGTGAACGCCAAAACGCAGCGTCCCGGCGTATGCAATGCCGCCGAAAAGCTTCTCGTGCACCGTGATGTCGCCACGGTCTTTCTGCCCCGTGCAGCAAAAGCGCTCAGGGAAAAGAAGGTCGAGCTCCGGGGATGCGAGAGGTCGCGGGCGCTTGTTCCTGACATGAAGGTCGCTGTCGAGGACGACTGGTATACCGAATACCTCGATCTGATACTCGCGGTTCGTATCGTCGATTCGCTCGAAGAGGCTGTCGATCATATCAACACGTACTCCTCGCGCCATACGGATGCCATTGTGACTTCCGACATAACCGCGGCGGAGTATTTTGTGACCAATGTCGACTCCTCGTCGGTGATGGTGAATGCCTCGACCCGTTTTTCCGATGGCGGAGTATACGGTCTCGGCGCGGAAATCGGTATTTCCACGGACAAGCTCCATGCCCGCGGACCGATGGGAACCGCCGACCTCACCACGTACAAGTGGGTGGTGTACGGAAACGGGAATATTCGGGTGTGAAAAATTATTATTTTTAATGCTTAACGAAAGAATTACTATCTATGAAATCATGTGAGGAAATCGTAAAACTACTTGCTCATAACAAACCGCATTTCGAACGACGATTCAAGGTGCGACGCATCGGAGTGTTCGGCTCGGTTGCACGAGGTGATGCAATACCGGGAAGCGATATAGACATCATTGTCGATGTAGATCCATCCATCGGGCTGGATTTTGTCACCCTTGCTGATGAAATTGAACATCTGCTTGGTGAACATGTTGATGTGATTTCGCACCGTGCAATAAATTCACGACACTGGCGTGAAATTGAACAGGATATTGTTTATGTCTAAACGTCCTGAAAAGATACTTATAGAAGATATCTTGGAATCCATTGAAAAAATTGAACGGTATGTTTCAGGATTTTCCGCTGATTCATTCATGTATGATGAAAAGACAGTTGATGCCGTGGTACGGAATCTCGAAATCATCGGTGAGGCAGCTAACCGCCTTCCTACTCAATTTAAAGAAATTCATTCTACAATCGAATGGAATAAAATTGTAGGTCTGCGCCATCGTATTGTACATCAATACTTTGGTATAGATCGTGAGATTATTTGGGAGATCGTAGCCGCTGATTTGCCTGTGTTTAAATCTCAATTGGAACGTATCCTGAAAATCCTTTAATTAAAGCGAGAAGTATTGAGAATTCTTGTGAACAAGGAGATTTTTCTTGGACATTGAAACCATAAAATTCGATGAAAAGGGCCTTGTCCCGGTCATTACCCAGGACGATGAAACCGGCGATGTCCTGATGTTCGCCTGGATGAACCTTGAAAGCCTGAAAAAAACCCTCGAAACCGGCGTGATGACATACTGGTCGCGGTCGCGGCAGGAACTGTGGGTCAAGGGGGAACGCTCCGGCAACACACAGGTGGTGCGGAAAGTTTTCGTGGATTGCGACGCGGACTGTCTCCTTTTCAGGGTAACCTCACAGGGGCACGGAGCTGCCTGCCACAAGGGGTACAGGTCGTGCTTCTACCGTACTATCGATCCGAAGGATGGTTCATTTACCATTGTGGCTCAGCGTGTATTCGATCCTGACGATGTATACAAAAACTGATTGCGGTACTTATGACTGCTCTGAAACGTCAAAGAAATCGGAAACCGGGATGGTATGTGATCGTATCCGTCATCGTTATTGTGACGGTGTATTTTTTTTATAACTCCTGCAGAAACATCACCGATATCATGCGTTTTATCAGGATGAAACATAAGGAAGAGAAAGTTCTTAAGGAAGCATTGATTAAAAAGGAAGCGCTGCTCCTCGAACGGAAACGTCTCCTCAGCGATTCTACCTACATCGAGGAAATTGCACGCCGTGAATACGGCATGATAAAGAAAGGGGAGGAAATTTTTAAAATTTCCCTTCCCGACAGCGGTCAGACGGGGAAAAAAGATGCCCGGTAAAGAAACAAAAAATAAAAGTCCTTTTCTTCTGAGATTGAGAAACTACTTCACCACAGGATTACTCGTTCTCGCTCCGACCGCGCTGTCGATCTGGATAATACAGCGGCTGTTTGTAATTTTTGACGGCATCCTGGGGAAATTTTATGCCCGGTACCTGTTTGAGCCGTTGGGGAAAAAATCCCTGCCCGGCCTGGGTGCTCTGACGCTCGTCATTGTAATTATCATCATCGGTATGTCGGTCCGTCATTACGCCGGCAGAAAAATTTTCGAGATATGGGAACGGGCAATAAACTATATCCCGCTGGTTAACCGCGTTTACCTTGCGATTCGGCAGCTTGCCGATGCATTTGGAAAAGGCGGCGGAATTCTTTTCGAGAGGGCTGTAATCGTGGAATACCCCCGAAAAGGTATTTATTCTGTGGGATTTGTCACCAATCACTGTTCCGGACCGTTCTGCGATCGACTGGGTAAAAGTGCAAGCTGCGTGTTTATTCCCACAACACCCAATCCGACCTCGGGTATGGTGGTTATTGTTCCCGATGATGATCTTATTACGCTCGCCATAAGTATCGAAGACGCGATGAAGCTTATCATGAGCGCCGGCACGGTTTTCCCTGAAATATCGAGTTTGATTGACAGGTCGGACTGATGGGACTTCGTTCAACCCGGGCCATAGTGTCGAAAACCATGAGGATGTCCAATTCCTCGAAGCTTGTCACATTCATAACCGAACACTATGGCCTCGTCAAGGTGATGGCAAAAGGAGCGCGCCGTCCCCAAAGCAGATTCGGGGCATCGCTCGAACCGGTGACGTTGATACAATGCATTTATTATCAGAAAGATACACGCGATATACAGACACTTGCAAATACGGAGATCGATAACGATTACTCACGGATAAAGGATGACCTGAAACTCCTCGCGATCGCTTCATGCATGATTGAAACAACCCAGACCCACACGGCGGAGGAGGATGTCTCGGCCGGAACATTCGGATTACTCGTCGAATCCCTCGGCGATCTCGAGGCGAGCGCAAAAAAAGATGCCGACAAACATCTCTGGCGGTTCATGATGCGCCTCCTTTCGGCGACCGGTTACCGGCCCCTGCTCGATGCCTGCGTCAGGTGCGGAAAACGGCCCAGGAGTTCCTCGGTGTTCTTCAGCTTTTCGGATGGCGGTGTGCTGTGTTCCTGCGCTCCGGCTGAGGACCGGTACGGGTTCAGGGTAAGCGCCGGCGCGCTCATGATCATGAAGAGCCTTCTCGACGCGGAAGCCGGAGAACTGCCGAGACTCAGCATAAGCGGCAGCCAGCGGCAGGAGGTCGAAAAGACCATCCTCCAGTTTCTCGCCTACCATTCCGGAACATCGAGACCGATAAAATCGCTCGCGTTCCTGAGGAAATTTCCTGAAGGGGAACTGATCCGGTCCGAACACAAAACCCGATAGAACGCGGATTTTCGCAGATCAGGACGATTTTCGCGGATTTTTTTCCTGACCGATGTAATAGTATTATTGTAGGGGTAATTCATGAATTACCCCTACTCCGTACCTTTATGGCGAATCATTATCACTAATCATCCTGAATGGTTGATAACAATAGTTTATAGTACAATACACGGACGGAGGATACATGGCAAAGCAGCATACGAACAAGACACCGGTGAAAATGGAAAAACTCATGAGCCTGTGCAAACGGCGCGGGTTCATTTTCCAGTCATCCGAGATATATGGCGGCCAGTCGGCCTGCTGGGATTTCGGCCCCCTCGGAGTCGAGGTTAAGAACAACATCAAGCGGCTCTGGTGGAAGGCGATGGTCCAGGAGAATGAAAACATCGAGGGCATCGACGCCTCCATCATCATGCACCCCCGCGTCTGGGAAGCATCGGGGCATGTCGAGGGATTCCATGATCCCATGGTCGACTGCAAGGAATGCAAACGGCGGTTCCGGGCCGACCAGATCGATACTACCAAGTGTCCCGAATGCGGTGGCGAGCTCACCGATGTCCGTCAGTTCAACCTCATGTTCAAGACCCATATCGGCCCGGTGGAAGATTCGGCTTCCATCGCCTATCTCCGTCCCGAAACAGCCCAGGGAATCTATGTCAACTTTCTCAATGTGCTCAATGCGTCCCGCCAGAAAATTCCTTTTGGAATCGCTCAGGTCGGCAAGGCATTCCGCAACGAGATAACGCCGGGAAACTTTATTTTCCGGTCGCGCGAGTTCGAGCAGATGGAGATGCAGTTCTTTGTCAAGCCTGAGACTGCTGACTCGTGGATGGATTACTGGCGCATGCAGCGGTGGAATTTCCACCTCCGTCTCGGAATCCGTCCCGAACGCATCCGGTGGCACGAGCACGGCCCGGACGAGCTGGCTCATTACGCCAAATCGGCCTTTGATATCGAGTACCGTTTCCCCTTCGGCTGGTCGGAGCTCGAGGGTGTGCACAACAGGACCGATTTCGACCTCAAACGGCACACCGAGTTCTCCGGCAAGGACATGAGTTATTTCGACCAGGAAAACAACGAGCGTTTTATCCCCTATATCATTGAAACATCGGCGGGTGTCGACCGGACCATGCTCGAAGTTCTCACGGATGCCTACGAGGAAGAGCCCGGCGAAACCGAAAACCGCATAGTCATGCGCATCTCCCCGCTCGTGGCGCCGATCAAGGCGGCGGTCTTCCCCCTCGTAAAACGTGACGGCATGTCGGAGCGCGCCCATGAAATCCACCAGGAGCTCAAGAGCGAATTCCCCGTATTCTACGACGAAGGCGGATCGATCGGGCGCCGTTACCGTCGCATGGATGAAGCGGGAACGCCGTACTGTATCACCATCGATTCCCAGACACGCGAGGATGATACGGTCACTGTCCGCGACCGTGACAGCATGGTTCAGTCACGGGTCAGAATTTCCGACCTGAAATCCATGATCAGGGACGCCATGATTAACTATAAGCGCCCGGAAACGGTCGATGTACTCGAAGAAACGTATGTGGAATAAGGAAGGGGTAATCAGCCCGGATTATGGGCATGATGTGACAGACCAAGGTTTTTTTATGGAAGTGCGCAGAACAGAAAGGAATTACGATTACACTACAACAGATGAAACCCACCGGTATATTCGAATGCGATCTTCATGTCCATTCCATACGGAGCACATGCGGATTTCACACACTGCTTGAAATCGTGTCCATTATACGTAACAGGGGATTACGGGGCTTTGCGCTTACCGACCATGGTCCCGCGCTCGATACACCGCGAGCCCATTTCTCGGTGCTGCTCAGGCGTATTCCGCGCGTAATAGACGGTATCAGGGTGTTCAAGGGAATCGAGGCTTCGGTCATGAGCGCCGGGGGCGAGCTTGACCTGCCGGAGTTCCCGGGTTACCGGTATGAAGCCATCCTGGCAGGGCTTCACCCCCATGACGCCTTCGCGTCCAGTCCGGGTAAAGAGATCAATACCCGGGCGCTGGTCAACGCCATGCGTAACTATCCCGCGCTCAAGATCATCACTCACCCTTATTACAGCACGCTCCCGGTCGATTTCGACGAGCTGACCGATGTTGCGACGGAAACCGGCACAGCGCTCGAAATCAACAACTCGCACCTGAAAATGGATAAGGTCAATCTCGACTGGCTCTCCGAGATGCTCGACCACGCGCGCCGTAAAGGCACGCCGCTTGCGGTGAATTCGGACGGTCACGTGTTCACCGAGATGGGGGATTTCGCTCTCGCCGCGGCGTTTCTGGAACCGTTCGGGCCCGACAGCCTGACGATAGTCAACAGAACGCTCGAAAGCACCGCTGAATTTCTGGGGGTCGATGCTGCGGGTTAGCTCCGATTTATCGGAAAATGTAATAGAACGCGGATTTACGCGGATTGTACGGAATTTCCCGGATTTGTTATGTCTTTTAGACATAAGCGATTGATAATTGCTAATGGTAGTATAAATAATATCTTATGTATTTTTTGTGTCTTTGTGTCTTCGTGGTAAAAAATTTATGAATCATCCGGTTTTTTTCCGGTATCCTTCAAACACTTTCAGCCACTCACCTTTCATGGTGGTTCTGATCCGCTTCTCGCCGATTCGGACATACCAGTGGAAATCGCTGTACATAACGGTCAGAATCCGCGCAAGAGGGCGGAGAAGCGACCCCGCGAGACCCTTTTCCAGCAGGCGCAGGCGGGTATCCATTCCGGTTTTCCCGGTATTCATGGCAAAACGGACTGAGGAGATATCTTCCCCGTCAATATCGATAACATTCAAATCCCCCGTTCCGAGGCCGTCCTCGTGTGCAAGCCTTATAAACGGAATCGACAGCGGGTCGATGCCCATGAGGAACGCTGCGACCGCATCGAGCGCCACGGGATCGGACGAGGCAAGCAGAAGATTCCGCTCGTTGGGCATGTAGCTGAGCGGTCCGGGTCCCTCGCCGGTAAAAACGCCGTCCATGACCGTGAAAATCCCTCCGAATACATCTCCGGCTATTGTGAAGGCATCGGCAAGCGCTTCGTGAAATGCCCCGTATGCCCGGGTGCTGTTCCTGTCGAACAGCGTCTCGAAGCATGTGTATAGAGCCCCGGCGATTATCGAGAGCGCCTCGGTTTTCATAGTGGGGAGAAGGATGACCGATTTTCCCGACAGCCTTTCGGGAATGTATATCCCTTCGGGGAAAATCTCCGGCAGTATACGCAGAGCTGTTTTGGGCTCGTACCGTATCCATCGTTCCCCCTCGCTCAAGTGAAAGGCGCCGATGCCGTACCGCTCGAGTACGGGCACAAACCGGTTGAACACCTCTCCCTTTTTTGTCGAGACGCCATCCCGCCATCCGTAACAGACGCTCAGCCGTTCCGGCGCGAATCCGTCATCGATGAGCGTCTTCAGGACTCCGTCGAGCTGCCACGGCGTTGTCGAGACCGAGGGGAAAAAGTGATGCCACGAGAGGTCGACAGCGAGCACAGTCTCATCTCCCGGCTTCACCGTACCGGTGTATGATGCCTTGCGCATGAGTTTGCCGTAATCATCGAGCACTGTCGCCGGGGATGTTCCGAATACTGATACACGTGAGCGGTTCACTGAAAAACCTTTCCAGAATGGTGATATATGGTGGTTATCGTCAAAACGGACTTTGTTTATCTATCCCGGAATATTCATGAAATTATTCAACTACGAAGACACGAAGACACGAAGACACAAAGGCACAAAGATACATAATAGATTATTAATACTATCTTTAGTGACAATTAATCGATAACATCAAAAGAATATATATATAAAAAACGAATCCGCGTAAATCCGCTCGATCCGCGTGAATCCGCGTTCAATTATCGATCGGGATAGAAGCTCAGGTCATGTTATACTGTTCGCGATCGACATGACGGATGTGGCCGACAAGTTCGTCATGAATCTTCCCGTTTGTTGCCACAATCTGATTCATATAGATCGAGAGCGGCTCGCCCCTGAGATTGGTAACCGTACCCCCTGCCTCGGTGGTTATAAGCGTCCCGGCGGCAATGTCCCACGGCGATATGCTCAATTCCCAGTAACCGTCGAACCGTCCCATGGCGCTGTAACAGAGATTGAGCGCCGCCGATCCGTCACGGCGTATTCCCTGCACGGACATGATAAGATGACTGAAATGCGCCAGATTGTTGTATGGGTTTTCCCTGATATCGTATGAAAATCCCGTCGCCAGAAGGCTTTTTTCGAGCGAATCGATCTTCGAGACGGAGATCGGCTTGCCGTTGCACTGTGCGCCATGCCCGCGCCGCGCGGAGAAAAATTCCTCGCGCACCGGGTCGAATACCGCTCCGATTTCCAGCCGACCATCGATCTCGAGGGCTACCGAGACGGAAACGAACGGATAATCATGGGCATAATTCACCGTACCGTCCAGCGGATCGATGATCCATCGAAACGGAGAACCCATGAGCTCGATGTGCGATTCCTCGGTAATGATATCATGATCCGGATAACGGGATTTGATGAGGTCGATTATTGCTTTTTCGGACTGGAGATCGACATTCGTTACAGGATTTATTCTCCCTTTATACATAATGTCTTTCTGCTTCCCGAAATGTTCCCGGAGAATCGATCCTCCGAGACGTGCGGCGGCGCAGAGGGTTTCATACAGATCATGGTATTCATTTTCAGGGCACGTCGTCATGGGTACAATCCTTAATATAATAGTACGGGCAACATTACGGATATTTCAGTGTCGATAGGGCCGGAATGCCATAATCCCCGGCTTTCGATCAATTCAGAAATAAATGACTATCAGGGCGGCAATTCCGTACCCGAGAATATCGAGTTGAAGAGGAATATCAGACAGAAGCACTTCCTCGGGCTGGCCTCCGACCTTTTTCTGATGCACGAGATACAGGTACCGGAAAATGCCATACAGGACAAACGGCACGGTCAGTATCATGCCTGAACCGAATTTGGCTGTCGTCTCATCGGAAAGGGTAAAGATCATGTATGCCACAAGCGTTGCCGAGGTCACGATTCCGATCATCTGATCGAGAAGGTACGGACTGTACTCCCTGAGAATCTGACGGTGAGAGTCGGCGTTGTTTTCGAGGAGCACAAGCTCGTGCCGGCGTTTTGAAAGCGCGAGGAAAAGAGCAAGCAGCATGGTGCAGACAAGTATCCAGTTCGAAATCACCACATGAATCGCGAGCGCTCCCGCAATGACCCTCAGGAGAAAACCGAAGCTGATGACAAAAACATCGAGAATTACAACGTTTTTTAAAAAAACGCTGTATGCGATCTGTAAAAAGATATAAACGAGCACGGCCAGACCAAAACCGGTATCAAAGAGAAACGACAGGGGAATTAACGCGGCAAACAATATGATAACCATGAACCAGGCGGTTTTTATACTGATACGGCCTGAAGCTATGGGACGGGTTTTTTTCAGGGGATGTTCACGGTCTTTTGCAATGTCCACAATATCGTTGAGGGTATACACCGCTCCGGTAATCAGCGAAAAGAGGATAAACGCGATCGATGACCGTGACAGGTAATCCGCCTGATGAGCGTGACGGGCAAAAATGAGAGCCGCAAAGAGCAGGCTGTTTTTCGACCACTGCCTGACCCGGAGACATCCGGCCAGATCTCCGATTGTCATGGCCGACCTCCGGGATTATGAACCGTTATAACCATGGTATTGTCAAGGATTGTATCCCGTTACGGGCAGAGACCCCGGTATTTCATCGCCTCTGCGATTCTCCCTATCCCGAGCTTGAGGGCTGCGGTGCGCATGCTGATTTTTTCCTTGTGCATGACAGCATCGAGCTGACGGTATGTGGAAACCATAATGGTCTGAAACCGTTCCTCGATCTCAAGTGTCTGCCAGAAAAATTCCTGCCTGTCCTGTACCCATTCGAAATACGATATCACCAGTCCGCCGGCATTGACCAGAATATCGGGCATGACGAGAATGCCGCGGTCATGGAGAATTTTATTGGCCTCGTAAGAAATACCGGCATTCGCCGCTTCGGCGACAATGGAAGCTTTAATGTTTCCGGCATTATCCCCGTTGATGGTATGTTCATACGCTGCCGGAACAAGGATATCGATATCGAGCGCAACAAGCTCGTCGTTTTTGATACACTCCGTTCCGGGCATGTCCTTGAGCGTACCGTACCGCTCCTTATATT
>JAJFUH010000216.1 GCA_021372535.1 bacterium | reverse complement strand
AGCCGAAACCGAAGCGCGAAATCTTGATACCCGTTTTCCCGAGGGTCGTTTGAGCAATAGCTCCCTGAGGCATCTTCGCACGGTATTTACCGCTTCCCGAAAGCACCGAACACCCCAGGAAAGGCAATGCAGAAGCCGCCGCGCCAAGACCCCTGATAAACGTCCGCCGTTTCATAGTTCCTCCGGATTTACATTATATGAAAAAAGTTAATAATAATTATCATTTCTATTTGTTAGTACGCGCGACAACCGGTATGGTTTCGCTTTCAATCGATAAATGCAAAAAAACACTGTATAATATATATTTTTTCAATATATTTTCCTAATACGAACTGTTTTAACCCGGATTATTCATAAATTTGTTTTTTTCTTATAAGAGATCCCCTCTGCTTTGCGGCATCCCCCCTTTTTAAGAGGGGAGATGGGCTGGCTCCCCCTTTGTTTTATAAGGGGGAAACGGCGAAGTCGAGGGGGATCATGTGAAAGCATGGATAACATTATAGAATTTTGTTATTATTGATATTATATCATAGTTACCGCTACTCTTTTCGGCGTTTCTGAATAATCCGGGTTAAATATGATGGAAAGCGGAGGCAGTTGTGGAAAAACGGAGAAATTTCATAAAGAAAAGCGCTGTCATGAGCGCCGGTGCTCTGGCATTTCAGGCATCTCCGAACGTTTCGGAGGCCCAGGCCCGGCAGCCTTTCGCCCGCAAAAATCCCTCCGATCTTGTCGAGGTCGGCATGGTTGTCGCCCACGGATGTCATTCCTACAACATCTGGGCTGAAACGATGAATCCGTCCGAGGGTAAAATGCGGACAACCGGCATGATCATTACCAAAATATGGAGCTTCCGCCCGGAATACGCCAAACGGTTTACCGACAAATTTCCGGGTGTCACTGCGGTGAAGAATATGGATGACCTCGTCGGTGCTGTGGACGGTGTCTACATCGATGCCGTTCCTGCTGTCTCCCTGTATCATCTCATGGCCCGGCCGTTTCTGCGGGCGGGAATGCCCACTTTCGTCAACCGTCCCTTTACCACCTCGGTCGAAAAGGCGCGGATCATGATCGAGGATGCCCGTAAGGGCGGCGGCCCCCTCATGAGCAATTCCACATGGGAATTCGCCGAGAGCGTCGGCGACCTCCAGGCCAAGGCCGAAAAAATGCCCCGTATTCTCGGATATGCAGCCCACAACTCCATGAGCGATTATTACAGTCACGGCATCCATGGGGTATATTACATCGCCGCCGTTCTCCGCAACGAACGTAAAAAAGGCCGGGGAAAATGCCGCGCCGCTTCGTATCTTACACCCGACTGGCGAACCCCTCCCGGCGCGCTGAGTTATGTCCACGAGAACAGCGACGGCAATCCGTTTTACGGCCAGCTTCATCTTCAGTCGGGCATGGACGGCAACGCGTATATGCGTCTGTTCGGCGACCATTCAGGTGATTTCGAGGGCAAAATTCCGGCGAGCCCGGGATGGTTCCGTTATAATACATGGAACGCCATGCAGCTTGTCATTCAGGAGATGATCGAGAAACGGAATGCACCTGAAACGGGTGATGATCTCCTCGAAAAAGCCTTCATGTTCCTCATGGGATTCAGATCGGTCCTCGAAAAGAACGGGGCGCCGGTTACCCGGAGCGAGGTTGAGGGATGGGAGCTGCCCCCTGTCTCGGCAGCGCTCAAAAAGGGCAATCAGCCCACAGACAGCGCTTTCGAGGAGCCTTATACTCCCCAGGAGCTTAAGGACCTTGAAAAGTATTTATCATGAGCGATGATAGAGGTACAGTAAAAAAACCGGATATAGCTTATCTATAACAATTCTGACAGGAGATCGGACCATGTTTGCAGAATCGATTCTTAAAAGTATATTGTATTACGTTTTTCGTACTCTTGTTGTCATGCTTATCGGCTTTATTCTCGCCTCACGGCCCAATACGCCGGCTGCGCAGGATGTGAAAGCGTATACGGTCAACCGTGCGGTCGGAACGATCACCCTTGACGGCAAGCTCGACGATGCGGCATGGAAAAACGCTCCCGAGGCGGTGTTCACGGAAACCAACACGGGAAAACCGGTTCCTCTTAAAAGCACCGTGCGCGTTCTCTGGGACGATACAAACATCTATTTCGGCTTCTACTGCGAAGACCCCGACGCATGGGCGACCCTTGATAAATTCGATGATCCGCTCTGGGGAGAGGAAGTCGTCGAGGTCTTTATCGATCCGGAAAACAAGTGCCACACCTACTACGAACTCGAGGTGAATCCCATCGGCACGGCGGTCGACCTGTTCATCATCAATCAGGGCCGTGAGCATGACGGGCGCTTTACGGGCTGGAAAGAATGGAATTGCAGGAATCTCAAGGCTGCCGCCTATACCGAAGGTGATGGAAGAAAAGAAGGCACGAAGGATAAATACTGGACAGTGGAGCTTGCAATTCCGTTCGAACAGATATGGACCGCGGATAACCGTCCTCCGAAAGACGGCGATATGTGGCGCATCAACTGTTACCGCATCGAGCGCGGCGACTCGAAAAACAAGGACGACGACTGGTACGCCGCCTTCAATCCGACAAAGCGCGGAAGCTTTCATACACCATGGGAATTCGGGAAGTTCACATTCAAAAAATAGCATACATTTCAAAGGAGAATGTATCATGCACGTACCAGAAAACACAACAGCCACACGAATATGGTTTTCCACAGCTCTTGCGGTTACCATGCTTCTCGGCGCGATGATTATGGCGGCGCCGACGAGTGTATCGGTGCAGGATGTTAAATCGTACACCATCAACCGCGCTTCGGGAGCGATCACCATCGACGGGAAACTCGACGATGCGGCATGGAAAAATGCACCCGAGGCAACGCTTACCGAAACAAACACGGGCAAGCCGGTCCCGCTCAGGAGCACGGTTAAACTCCTGTGGGATGACACATATCTCTATGTGGGATATTACTGTGAGGACCCCGATGCATGGGCAACCATCGAGAAGTTCGACGGCGCTCTCTGGGACGAGGAAGTCGTCGAAATCTTTATCGATCCCGGCGGCAAAGGCATTACCTATTACGAGCTGGAAGTGAGCCCTATCAACAATGCGGTCGACCTGTTTGTTCTCAACCAGGGCAAAGCATTTCAGGGACGCATCTCCGGCTGGTTCGACTGGTCGTTCAAAGACCTTAAACGCGCCGTATATGTCGATGGCGACGGCAAAAAAGAGGGCACGAAGGATAAATTCTGGACGGTGGAGCTCGCCATCCCGTTCGATGAAATGTGGCTGGCCGAAACCCGTCCTCCGCAGGACGGCGATATGTGGCGCATCAACTGTTACCGCATCGAGCGCGGAGACTCGAAAAAGAAAGACGACGACTGGTACGCCGCTTTCAATCCGACAAAACGCCCCAGTTTCCATACACCATGGGAATTCGGTAAATTCACATTCAAAAAGTAGCCTTTTACGCAATACCGGGGAATGTTCCGGCATTCCCCGTCCGAATATTCGGGCTGCCTGGTATCTTGTGTTGAATCGGGGTTGAATAGACTCGTATTGTTCCGATTATTCATTACAATTACCTCGCGCCCCCCTGAAACCCACATTGAAGTGAATTGTAATACATTGATTATAAATAGAATATATATGATTATTACTGGTCATTTTTAACCCCGTTGAAAAGCCTCTCGTTCACAACTGCTTTTCGGAAAAAGAATGGGTGCTGTCCGAGCGAGCCGAAGGCTCGTGAGTTCACACATTCCCGAAAAACGGGCAGTGAACGGGGAATAAGGCTTTTCACGGGGTGCCCTTTCCTTGGTTACTTCATTTGGGCACGCAAAGGAAGTAACATATAAAAAGTGTTCAAAAAATGGGGGGTCGCCAGATTACAATTACTCCTTGACAAGCACTGTATAATCATATTTTTTATAAAGATACGGTCTGAATGGATTTACGGCCTTTTTCGATTCAATTCTGATATACTCTCACACATGAATAATGGTACCGGAATATGACTGACAGCACAGTGGATTATCCTCCCTGCATCGTATGCGGCTCAAAACTCAGGACCCCGGCTTTTGGTAAAATACGGCTTCCCATAGTCAGATGCCTGTCCTGCGGCCTTGTTTACCGTATCGTTCAGCAGGACGAAAAAACAATCCTCGACGATTACCGGGAGCTGGATTATTCGACATTTACACAGGACTGGATGAAAGCCCGCAAGCACCTGTCCTCGGTATATGTCCCCCATATGGATGCCTACAGGAGCACAAACCGTATTCTCGATGTGGGCGCCGGTCACGGGTTTTTTCTCAGCGCCTGCAAGGATGCGGGATGGAACTGTTACGGTGTGGAACTGTCACCTCAGGCAGTCGCCTTCGCCCGTGAACAGTACGGCCTCGAAATCAATCCTTCAACACTCGAGGATGCGCACTTTCCCGAAAACTATTTCGATGTGGTGACATTCTGGAATGTTCTCGACCAGATTCTCGACCCGGCCAGGACGCTGAATGAAGTGTACCGGGTTCTCAGACCCGGCGGCGCGGTTTTTGTCAGGATGCCGAACTCCTCTTTCCATATCAACGCATCGAAAGCATTCGGCAAGCTCGCCGCAATCGTTCCGAAGTTTGCGAGGCTCGACCAGACAGTCATTCATCTGTATTCTTTCAATAAAAATACTATAACACGGCTGCTCTCGAACTGCGGCTTCACGAGTATCGATGTGAGAGGGGCGGCGCTGAGCTGGTCAATGACCCATGATGCCCGGATATCCTTCCCGAAACGCATCATTACGCCAATTGTCGAGAAAACAGCGGGTATTCTCGCCGTTATCTCCGGCAATACTGTACAGCTCAATCCCTCGATTCTCACTTCGGCAGTCAAACCGGCTGTGACCGAAAAGCTTTCCACTTTCGACGCTCAGCTTTAAAAAAGCCTTGTGAAAAAATCGTACGAGTGGATAAAAGCTGTCAAAGGCCGGCACGAAGTACCGATTCCCGGTTAATAATCCGGGAACATGTTTACATGCTGGCAACCCCTAAAATCCACGACGAATTGTATTTTAATACATTGATTATAAATAGAATATAGACCATTAAAGCCTGTGAATTTATAAACCCGTTGAAAAGCCCCGCGGTCACAACCGGTTTTCGGAAGAAGAA
>JAJFUH010000215.1 GCA_021372535.1 bacterium | reverse complement strand
ACGTTTTCGAATTTTGGAGAAAACCTCCAGCTGGCAGTCGCGATTGTTAATCCGTATTCGTGCAAATCAAGGCAGCTCCCTGATTTTGTGACTACGGAAGGCGGCGTAATGATTGATGGGATCGATATCCCCATCTGCGACAGGGATACGGATGACAGCAAATTCGACCGCGTCGGTGTCAGCGCACGGCTCGGGTGGAAGAACAAGATGCTCAATGTCGGCGTCGACGCCTATATGAGCGATCCGAAAGAAGGTGTAACCGGTGCAAAATCCCGGTATGGTGTTGATGGCGAATTGAAGATGGAAAACGGCCTTCTCATTCAGGGTCAGTTCACCATGGCGCAAACCGTAAACGTCAAGATATACGACGGTACCGTGGAAGACCTCGATCATTTCGGCGCTGAAGGACTTGTCGGCTGGGAAAAGGACAAAATCGGTCTGTACGCCCGTTACGGCATGATGTCCTATGACGACAAGCTTCAGGATGTGAATTCAATCATGCTTTCGGCAGTATACAAAATTCATCCTCGCATTCATCTGCGCCTTGAAGGTCTTATAAACGGTGAGACTGAAGATGCTAAAAAAGGCTGGGCTGAAGCCGACAACAATGTCCTGTTCTTCGAAACTCTGTTTGCCTGGTAAAAGTGTTTTTAAAAATCATGGTTCGCAGGGGGTGTATGTCAATCATACATCCCCTGATTTTTTTTGCATAAACATCTTAAAAGTATTAAATTACTATTATAAAACAGGAGCTCATGAAGGAAAATGAACGCGTCTTCGAAGACTGCAACCAATTCCGTCAGGGTAATAACCTCTCCGCAGGAGCCATACATATGGCGGCCAAAGTGGTTCCTTGCAATGAGATTTATTGCCATAACAGGAGTCTCGATAGCGCTCATAGCATCCCGGACTGTTTTTCATATCAAGACCTTCGACTTTCGTGCTCTCTGGGTGTTGACAGCACTTCTTCTGGTCTGTAACATCCTCTATGTTCTCTACTACCGGTATGCCCGTATCGAAGGTTCGGGCGACAAACAAACCATGTCGAAACGGCTGGTTCGCTTCATCACGGTCCAAATCAACATAGACCTTGTTCTCCTCACGCTCATGCTTCATTTCAGCGGCGGCGCAACAAATCCGTTCGTATTCTATTATTTCTTCCATACCATTCTTTCAACTATCCTGCTCTCGAAACCGGCAGCATATACAGAGGCATCTCTGGCAGCGGTAATGTTCAGCGCGATGACGCTGTTCGAGGGAGAGGGCATTTTGAAGCATTATGCTCTATTTCAGGCCAAATATCACACGACACCGCTGTTTATTATCAGCATGATCAGTGCGGTGCCCTCGGCGCTCTACATCACCGTGTACTTGGCTTCTTCCATTATGGAACGTCTGCGGCTTCATAGAATCGAGCTGGAAGTCACACTCGATGAAGTCCGCCGTCTCGAAATGGAAAAATCACGGTTCCTCGATGTAGTTGCCCATGATCTCAAAAGCCCCATAGCATCGATTGAAAGTCTTGTTACATCGCTCCTCTCGGTACAAGGCGATAAAATCGAACCATCGGTGAAACAGACACTCGAACGTATTCCGAAACGCACGAAAGACCTGATCAGTTTTATCCAGGAACTTCTCGAATTTTCACGGATCAGCAACCTCAAACAGATCACCATGCAGTTCAAGACGCTCAATTTCCTTCCCATTGTCACCGCAACCGTCGAAATATACATGAGCCAGGCGCTCGATAAAAACATCCGAATATCCGTACAGGCTGACCCCGATATCCCGCCTGTTCTGGGAAGCCGCGAACATCTCGAACATATGGTATCCAATCTTGTGTCGAATGCCATACGGTATACACGGGAAAACGGGTCGGTAACCATTAAAATCACCGCAAAAAACGGCGATGTTTTTCTCACTGTCGCGGACACGGGTATCGGTATCCCGGAAGACGCCCTGCCGAAAATCTTCACCGACTTTTTCCGCGCCTCGAATGCGAAAAAGTTCAGCACATCCGGTACCGGTCTCGGAATGTCGATTACGAAAGCCATTGTTGAAAAACACGGCGGGACGATTTCAGTCCAGAGCCAGGAAGGAGAAGGAACCGCCTTTACCGTCCGTCTTCCCGCCGCCCCGCGGAAAATCAATTCTGCGGAATAACAGCAGCGCCAGAAACACCTTTTCGAAAATCCCCTGAAACACCACATGTCTGGAAATTGGCTGCCACGGTTCGGCACGTAGTAACAATTTACATGCCTTTGACAGTAACAAAACAACACGTTTCATTAGCGGGTGTGTGAAAAAGTATCTTTTTCACCGCCCTCCGAAGATACCCATAAAAAACAAGCTTGATTTTTCACAAATGTTTTGTTATACTACGATAGTTAGGCACTCCTAACATTTTTGATACTATACCGGAAAGAAAGCTCATAAGGAGAAAGAGCCATGATACTCTCCGCGAGTCTGGAAGACTATCTTGAAGCGATTTTTGAACTGTACAAATCCAAACGTGCCGTCCGTGTCCGTGATGTGGCAAAAAAGCTTGGGGTAACCATGCCGAGCGTGAACGGAGCGCTGAAAAACCTTGAAGCCCGCGGACTTATCGAGCATGAAAAATACGAGTATATCGAACTGACCGAATCGGGAAACTTCCATGCCGCGAAAGTAGCCTCCAGGCACAGTCTGATCTTTACCTTTCTGCGCGATGTTCTCGGTGTCGATAAACAAACGGCGCAGACGGATGCCTGTAAAATCGAACACGTTTTAAGCAGTGGCACCGTTGAAAAGATGAACGAATACATAGACCGCTCTCTGAGCAATGCAAAAGAACAATGACAGGAAATACTCATGCACAGGAAAAAAACTTCAGAAACGAATGCAAAAACAGTTAATGATCTTCTCCCCGGAGAACGGGGGTATATATACGAAATTACAGCGCCTGAGTCGATCCGTCAGCGAATCATGGACATGGGAATAATCGAAGGTGTAATGATTGAGATGGTACGGTCAGCGCCGCTTGGCGATCCCGTTCAGATAAAAGTCCTCGATACCCTCCTTGCCCTGCGGAGAAGCGAGGCAAGCATGCTCGTTATAGAAAGCGTCGGAGAAACTGACCATGGACGAAAAAGGTATCGTCATCGCTTTGGCAGGGAACCCCAACAGCGGTAAAACAAGCATCTTCAATTTCATCACCGGATCACGTCAGCACGTCGGCAACTATCCCGGAGTAACTGTAGAGAAAAAAGAGGGGATGGTCCGTGTCGATGATGCGCTTGTCAATTTTATCGATCTTCCCGGCACATACAGTCTCACACCGTTTTCTCCCGATGAATCGGTCGCGCGGCAGGAAATACTCTCCTCTCATGTTTCGGCAATCATCGCCGTCGTCGATGCAACGAGACTTAAAAGAAACCTCTACCTTGTCTCCCAGATTATCGAGATCGGGAAACCGGTCGTAATCGCTCTCAATATGTACGATGAACTCGAAGCTTCCGGTAACACGCTCGATACCGGTCAGCTTTCGACCATACTTGGTGTTCCGTGCGTGAAGACAGTGGGAAACAGGGGAAAAGGGATTACCGAGCTCATGGCGACAGCGCTCAAGGCTGCCCGTAACGAGATTCCCGCTGTCGGCAATCCTCCCCGCTACAGCCACGAGATGGAACATGCCATCACCGATGTTCAGGCAGTCATTCAGGGAAAAACGCCGTTCAACGAGCGGTGGGCCGCGGTCAATGTTCTGCTGTACGAAATGTCGTTCTGCCCCGAAGAAGGAGAATGCGGCATAGACCGTGATAACCTCCACGAAGTGGACACTGTTCGCAACAGGCTCGAACATCTCGAAGGCAGGGCTACTCAGAGCATCGTTACAGCGGGTCGTTATGGTTTTGCAACAGGCGCTGCAGCGGAATGCCTAAAAGAAAAGGTCAGCGTTCACCGGTCGATATCGGAAAAAATCGATTCGGTCGTCACGCACCGGTGGGTTGGATTTCCCATTTTTCTTCTGCTCCTGTGGATCATGTTCCAGACGACATTCACCATGGGAGAGATACCCGGAGCATGGATCAGCAATTTTTTCGAATGGCTCGGACATGGTGTGAGTTCAATGATGTCCGATGGTCTTTTAAAGTCACTTATCGTTGAAGGTGTCATAGCAGGCGTCGGGGGCGTGCTCGTTTTTCTTCCGAACATTATCATTCTGTTTTTTTTCATATCGATTTTCGAAGATACCGGATACATGGCGCGATCCGCATTCATCATGGACAGGATTATGCATTTCTTCGGCCTTCATGGCAAATCGTTCCTTCCCATGCTCATCGGATTCGGCTGTACGGTTCCTGCAATCATGGCCACGAGAATCATAGAAAGCAAACGTGAGCGTCTCATCACCATGTTTATCCTGCCGTTCATGAGCTGCGGGGCACGGCTGCCTGTTTATATCCTGATTGCAAGTACTTTTTTCCCGCCGAAAGCAGCGGGAAATGTCATCTTTTCCCTCTACATCATCGGAATTGCCATTTCGCTGGTAATGGCGAGAATACTGACCTCTTTTCAGGGCTCCACAATTCCTTTCGTCATGGAGCTCCCCCCCTACCGTATACCGACCCTGAGGAGCGTCCTGCTCCATATATGGGAGCGGGCATACATGTATATCCGCAAAGCCGGCACCCTGATTCTTTTACTATCGGTTTTTGTCTGGTTTCTCATGTCGTTTCCGCGATCAACCGGGCCTGTTGGGGCATCTGAACCGGGAAACCCGAATACTGTTCCTGTCAGTTCCACCTATGCGGGAAAAATCGGTAAATTCATCGAACCCGCTCTCAGGCCGCTCGGCCTCGACTGGCGGATTGGTGTAGCGCTCACCGCAGGATTCGCAGCCAAGGAAGTTATAGTATCGTCGCTGGCCACTATCTACACCATTGAAAACGGAAACCACCACCAGGAAGAGTTTACAATAAAAAATGCGCTTCGTCAGGACCCGAATCTCAATCCGGTCAGAGCGTATGGCCTCATGCTGTTCATACTCATCTATGTGCCCTGCATCGCTGTGCTCGCAACCGTTAAAAAGGAAGCGGGAGGATGGAAATGGGTCATTCTCATGGTGATATATACGATAACGCTGGCGTGGCTCGTCAGTTTTACGTTCGTAACTATCGCTTCCCATATTTTCTGACACGACCATAACAGACAGTAAGACATTGACAACACATGGCTGGATACGTTTATTTCCTGCATTGCACATAAGTATTTCCTGTAGTTTTTTTCATACGGAGTACCGTTAAAGGGAACTTATGGAATTCTCGGTATTTCTGCTCGGTGTTCTGGCAATGATCGCGCAGGCGGCATTCCTCCGTGAAGTGCTCGCCACATTCCGCGGAGGCGAACTGACCATCGGAACGGCGCTCCTGTTCTGGCTTTTCTGGACAGCCGTCGGAAGCGGAATCATGAGCCGGTTTGCATCCCGAACCGGTTCGCCGGAACGCCGTTTTCACTCTCTGCTTCCCTGGTATGGGGTCATGGGATATCTCGGCGTTACGGTCATTGCCGACATTCCCTTCCTCGCCCGCCTGACACCCGGAGAGCTTGTACCGTTCGATCTCCAGGTCATCGCGCTCGGCCTTGCGTTCCTCCCGTTCAACGTGATTGGAGGAATGCTGTTCACCCTCGGCGTCCAGACCCTCGAACAGAAGAATAATCCCTTCGCCGGAAAAGCGTTTACAATCGAGGCTTTCGGGTCGGCTGTCGCCGGCGCGGTTATAAGCATCATGTTTGTCGTCATTTTCTCCAATCACCTCCTTGCGCTGATCTGCCCGGCTGTTGCCTGCGCCGGTGCCGTGGCATGGTCGGTGAGAACCAGACGGTTTGTCAGTATCATCGGACTGGTTCTGCCAATGATAGTTCTCATTGCCATGGTATGGGAAAATTCGCGGGCCTCCGATTACATGTATACCGGGCAAAAACTCCTCCGGTCAATCGATACAAAATACGGACGGCTCAGAGTCACCGAGCGCGGAGAGATAAAAACTTTCTATTCAGATGCCTCGGTGCTTTTCAGCGCACCCGACGAGGAAACCGCCGAATATACCGTGCACATTCCCATGCTGGCAGCTCCGAAACACGGCCATGTGCTTATTCTCGGCGGCGGTCCCGGCGGCCTGGCAGATGAAGTTCTCAAATACGGCACTGTGGACAAGGTCACATGCGTGGAGCTGGACCCGTACCTTTTCAAGCTGGCCGATATATACCTCAGGGAAAACTGGAGGACCGATCCGCGGATTGAAACGATATTCATGGATGGTCGGGCATTTCTCGAACGCACCCACACCACATTCGATGTCATCATCATGAATATGCCGCCGCCGCTGTCCGGCTTGACCAACCGGTACTTTACACGGGAGTTTTTCAGGCTCACGGCCAGCCGCCTCCCGGAAAACGGTGTGCTCGGTTTTTCTTTCCCCGGCGCCGAAAATTATGTCCCGGACGACCTTGCCCGCCTGCTTGCATCGATGCGCGCAACCCTTCGTACATCCTTTACGTCCGTAACGATCCTGCCCGGTATAACCTGCCGTTTCCTCGCGTCGAATTCAGCGGGACTTCTCGATAATCTCGGATGGGAAAACCTTGCACAGCGCCGTGAGGCTCTCGGGGTCGAAACGGCTTATGTGCGTGATTATTTTCTCCGGTATACCCTTTCGAGGGAACGTATGGATTCGTTCAACAAGACGCTCGACAGTGTCCCCGACCCTTTCATTAATTCGGATGCCCGGCCCGCAGGCTATTTCACCCTCACCACGATCCAGGGAAAGCTCGAAAGATCCCGTATCATGCGCCCTGTCGAGCCGCTGGAAACCCGTGGCATCCTTTTTGCAGTGATGGTACTCGGACTGGCAGCGGCGGCAGGAGCTGCCCTTTTTCCGGGGAAAGGCGCTTACAGGCGTTCGATCATGGCGACGGTCGCTTCGGTGGGATTAACCGAAATATCGCTCGAGGTGCTTGCGATAATGGCATATCAGTCAATTTTCGGTTTTCTCTATGGCAGGATTGCGCTTCTGACCGGTTCATACATGGCCGGTCTGGCTTACGGCGCACTTATCGGCTCACGAAAAGTCGAGAATGGACAGGCAGGGAAAAAGAATCTTGTGATAATCCAGAGCGTGATGGCATTATTACCACTCATCTGGATTATCCTTCTGCGGTTTCATACCGATTCTTCAGCATCTTCTCTCATGGCTGAGATCATGTTCTATATCATCACCGCACTTGCGGGATTTATCGGCGGTCTCCAGTTTCCCGTCGCCGATTCCCTGTTTAGAAAATCAGGAACCAGCAAATATCCGGGCAGGGGGATTATTTACAGCGTCGATCTCGCCGGTTCATCCATCGGCGCGCTCGTAACCGCATCCCTCATGATTCCCATTCTTGGTATGACCGCCGTCCTCGTATTTCTCGCTGTGCTGAACTGTACGACAGCGGGGGCGCTGTTGATACGGTCGTCATATCAATAAGTCCTGTTCATCATCACCCCTGTCCCCTCTCCCGTAAACAGGAGAGGGGGAAGAAAATACTGCGATAATTCAATGTTTTCGCTCCGTCCTCCTGTTCATGGAGAAATGGTCAGGGATAAAGGCGCGGGAATCAACACCTCGTGACAACCGCTCCAGGGAAGTATGCCGTCATTTAAAAACCTCGGCACTGAACATCTCAATGACAGTCCCCGATTCCTTCCACGCATCTTTGGGGAGACCGGCCTTGAGACAGGTATGTTCGAGGAATGTCTTCCTGTCCCAACCGTACTCGGTGGCCACCTGGGGAAGGAGCAGTCCGCGATTGTATCCCCGGGAAATAATGATGCCGTCCCGGCCTACCTGGATTTCATTGATATCGGTTATTTTTCTGATGGGAGTCAGCACACTGATTTCGAACTCGATGCGGGGAAGTTCATCGGGTTTCACCGGCGGGAATCTTGGGTCTTCGAGCGCGGCGGCTTTCGCCATTTCCGCGACGGTATCGATGAGTGGCTGCGTACCGATTATATGCCCGATACATCCACGGAGCATGCCATCCTTCGTCAGGGTTACAAACGCTCCCCACCGTTCGCCAAGCTTACCGTTCCGGTCGAGATTTCTCGGAACCTGACCGCCGTTGACAACGCTGTCGAGCGTCTGTTTTACCACACCCCTCAGCACGTCCTTTTCGCTTTCGGTCAATCCGAGGTCAACACCGACTTTGACCTCTCCTCCGGTATCGCCGGGAACAGTCAGGGCAGCGGACATATATCCGACAACACTCGAATTATCGCCGGTAACATCACCGGAGTCAGCCATAAAGAGCACAGTCGCCTGCGTTGCCCCGAGCTCCCTGCAAGCCATCATGACAGCGGCTATGGGCGCTCCGCCGCACGCCTCGCATTTCCCCGATGACAGGGCATTCAGCAAACCATCGGGATTGTATGATTCGACATATCCGCGAACCACGGAATCGAGCTTTTTCGCTGTGGCGCCATCATGAAAATGAGAGAGATCGGACGAGGCAACGATGAGTGCGTTTTTTCCCTTCACAGCGGAAGCAACCGCTTTTCCAAGCGCCGTGGCCGATACACTGTCATGATTCCCCATCACAATGGGAACAAGCTTGAAGCTGCCGACAACCGTCTGCAGAAACGGAAGCTGAATCTCAACAGAATGTTCCATCCTGCCCCCATAATCGCTCAGATGCCCGAGATCGGAAGCCTGAACATCATCGGTTGAGGAAAAATCGACAATGGCCTGAGCGGTTTCGGTATCAACAGGAACCTGGCCAAGGGGAGTTGTGTACGCACCACGGGTGTACACCGAACTGAACCGCAGGCGCGGATCGGCGTGATTCGGCGCGATGACCACTATGGTATCATACGACTTGCCCTTGATCTGCCGGTATGCGTAGGCTGCAACGGGACCGGAATACCGATACCCGGCATGGGGGACGATAATACCGACGATCCGGCCAAGGCCCTGGCTTACCTTTGCATTTTCCAGATAATGGGATATCGTTGCCTGTAATTCTTTCGGTTCCGCCTCATACCAGGTTCCGGCAAGCGCCGATGGCCGGATGTCATGGGGATTTATGTTATTCGTCGTCATCTTTTTTCCCTCCTGAGTATTTTCAGTATGCCCGTCACATGCAATAGCCGCCGTTATAACCGTCAGAAAAACCATTGTTATTGTCAGCCTTGTCATAAAGACCGCCGCCTTTCTATGCCCAGACACCGGGGATGGGAGTTCCGCAGAAACCACAGGCGCCCTGCTTAATATTGATGTATCCGATTGAATATCCGCCGCGCTCGATAACGGTTTTGCCGCATTTCGGGCAGTACGTTGATTCGCCGGGATGCCCCGGTACATTGCCGACATACACAAACCTCATGCCTTTACCCATGAGAATCGAACGAGCCCGTTCAAGGGTCGAGACCGGAGTAACCGGAAGATTCGTAAGGAGATACATGGGATGGAAACGGGTAAAATGCACAGGGACATCCGGGCCGATTTCACTCATGAGCCAGTCAGCCATTGCATTGAAATCCCTGTCGTTATCGTTGAGGGTCGGAATGGTCAGATGAACGAGCTCGATCCATATCCCCCGTTTTTTCAGGAGCTTGATTGTGCTGAGAACGCTGTCACGGTCTCCGCCGGTCACATCCTTGTAGAACTGTTTCGAAAACGCCTTGAGGTCAACCTTATAGGCTGTTATAACCTCGCAGAGGCGTTCGACCGGCTCTGCCTTGACGAAACCGTTGGAAATCACGATGCTGTGGATTCCTTCCTTTTTGCCTGCGGCGGCGCAGTCATATACAAATTCGGTGAAAACCGTAGGCTCGTTGTAGGTATAGGCAATCGAGACGGACCCGGATCTGACCGCGCTTTTTGCCACATCTTCGGGAGTCATGGACTGGGAACGGAGTTGTTCGGGCTTCGATTGGGATAATTCCCAATTCTGGCAGAATTTACATTTGAGGTTGCATCCCGCCGTGGCGATGGAAAATGCCTTTGTTCCGGGGAAAACATGGAAGAACGGCTTTTTCTCGATAGGATCGACATGTGATGACGCGACCTTACCGTATACAAGAGTATAGAGCGTTCCTCCGCGATTTTCACGTGTGCCGCAATATCCTCTGTCGCCTTCCTGTATCAAGCATTCACGAGGACAGACATGACACTGCGTCATTTTATCCTGCAATTTTTCATAAAACCGCGCTTCAACAGGTCCGGCAGAACCGGATGACACCGTATCGCCGCTTTCAGCCGTTCCGCATCCCGCGCAGTATGCGGCAGCCGCGCACAGCCCGAGGCCAAGAAAACGACGGCGGGGAACCGTGGACGACAGATTTTCGGACTGATATGAGGAAATATATTTCATGGTAACATCACGACCTTTCTCCGGCTTTCCTCCAATACACTCTATAGTGTAATATACTTCATGAATTGTGTCAAGCGATGGTGATGGAAACCTCTGTAAAAGAATAATCCGGTCAGGAAAAGAAGCATTTCTATTCTTGTAGTGTATTGGAAGCAGGCTTCGCCGCCTGAAGATGATACGCGCGGGTATTTACTGCTGGTCAGGAGGTTTTGTTCCGGCCAGAACACGGAGTTCCGGCGGCAATTCATTGAGACGGTTGAATTTTCTGAGAAACAAAAACAGGGCCTTGATGGCGCGGACATCCTGTTTATTAGTAATAAATGCCTGCTCGTACAGCTTATGGGCGTTTTCAAATCCTCCCATTTTTTCAGCGATATAGCCCATGTTGATAAGACGCCTGCTTTCCTGGAATTTACGGGCGGTATCCCAGTCAACAGTGCCGGTGAATATCTGGTCTACGGGCTCCATTATTTGTAAGAACTGACGACGCATTTCGATAGGTCCTGTCGTCTCTTCGTTCCAGTGAGAGATAGGTGCGGTAAATTCAAGGGTGGGCATATCATCGGTAATGAGCGGATAGTTTCTGCTTGCTTCGAGCAGTCTGGCGCGGGAACAGATATAATTTCCGGCCAGGGCATAAATGCTCCCGTTCTCGATACGAACCATGTCTTTGAGAGCCCCGTCGGGAAGAGGTTTCGAAGGATCTACGCGCATTTCCGTATCCGATCCGAGAAGAATACCGTCGCCATCGTTCAGGAAAAAGAGAACATGGTCGAACGATTCGGCAAATGTCCGTATGAGGCTCCATGTATCCGCGACACCGCTGTTATAGATCGGTATCCACTGGGCAACGACACCGCCGGGTTCGAGCGTCCGTTTACATGCATGGTAGAACTCGTATGAATAGAGATTAACCGTGCCGCGCGTATAAGGTTGAAGCGGCTCGGCTGTTACGATATCGAATTTCTCGTCTGTTCCGGCAAGAAAAAAACGGCCGTCATCGATAATGATCTCGCTCCGGGAGTCCTCGAGTATCCCGTGATTCTCTTTCGTAAATCTGCCCCTGCATGCCTTTATGATCTCGGGATCGATCTCGACACAGTCGATCCGCTCGATCGGATAGAGAAGGCATGTGCCGAATGTCTGACCGGTTCCGAAGGCGATTCCAGCAACCTTTTCAGGGTTCTTATGAAAAAGCACCGGATAATGAGCCAGAAGCGCATGGGTTCCTTCTCTCGATGTACTGGAAACCCACAGATTGTCCATCCAGATTTTCCGGAAACTGTTTGTCTTGTTGGTTATCCATATAGTTGATGACTGACCCTCGTTCATGTACTCGACATACTCACCCGGTGTCAGACGGCGGGCGAGAATCGAAGCCGGAATATTCAGACGCCACATGATAAGGAATCCGATGAAAAAAACAACGATACACGTGCCGATAATCAGCGTGACATTATCTTTTCCCATACGAGATTTATGGATAAAATACAGTGCGGGAATCAGAATCAGGGTGATACAGAGAATAACGGTTCCGGTAATCCCGATAAGAGGAATGAGTATGAATACGGTCGCAAGAGAGCCAAGAAGCGAACCGGCGGTATTTATCGCATAAATGATGCCGACCCTGTTGGAAAGCTCACGGAGCTCGTGGGCATAAAGTCCTACCCCTATCGGGAGCGAAAGCCCCATGAGAAACACCGGAGCGAAACCGAGGAAAAAAACGAGGACGGCTGTAAGAATGGAAAGCCTGATAAATGTGATATAAAGAGCGGGACTGGTCGAGTATGCAACGGACGATGTAAAAGGATAAAGAATAAAACCGGCCGCGATGGTAAATGCGATACCCGCCAGTATGTATCCGAATGTACGTTCGTTACGCATTCTCTGAGGTATGAGTACCGGAAGCATGAGGCCCCCCAGACCAAGCCCGAACAGAACCATGGTGATAACGATCGAATAGAGGTAGGTGGTATTGTTCGAAACGAGAAGCAGCATGCGGAGCCAGACCATCTCGAGCGTAAGACCGACAAACCCTGTAATCGCCAGTGTCACGATGAATCGTGTTCCTTTTTCAGACCGCGCCGGTGTTCTGGACTTTTTAATTTCCTGATCCGCGACAGGCGCCGACTTGAATTTTCTGCTCACCATGAGGGCGATAACACCCATGGTAATATTGATACTGACGGCGAGAATGATGGAACGGGTTATTCCCATATACCTGATCAGAACGAACCCGACAAGAAGTGTGCCGAACATTGCGCCGAGAGTATTAAATGCATACAGAAGACTCGTATTGACGATGATATCCTTTTTTTCCTGCGTAATCGCCCGGATAAGGACGGGGAGTGTTCCACCCATGATAAATGTCGGAACAAGGAGAATCAGGAGCGATACGACCAGCCGGACAATGACGCCGGTAACCGTATCGGCATGAGTATCAAAGGGGAGAGAATAAATAAACCGTGAAAGCATGGAAATCGCGCCAAATACGAGCAATCCGGCAACACCGAGAATTATTTCGAGAATACCGTACAGGCGGATACAGTTTTTCACTTTCAGGGCATATTTACCGAACAACCTGCTTCCCAGTGCAAGGCCGCCCATGAAAGCGGCGACCACAACCGACATGGAAATCACCGTCCCGCCGAAAACGAGCCCGAACAGCCGTATCCATATAACCTGGTATGTCAAGGCGCATGCACCCGAAAGAAAAAAAACGGTTAAAAGGATTCCCATGGTCGATCAACCTTTAAAATCAGGTGATTGTAGTGGCAGGTCGCGACCTGTCACTACCGTTTTTCACGAGACCGTGACCGCTTCACCGGCAGGTTCGGATGGATTCATCGATTCTATAAGAGGAATAGCGAACAGCAGCCCGATTGACAGCCAGAACATATTGTTAAAGGGGTCCGATGCAAAGGTGAAATTCACAATGAATCCCACAAACAGTGATGTTAATCCGATCTGAGCGTTTTTAAGGAAATCATCGACAAGCGATTTACTCGTTCTGATCCCATGAAACAGGATGGTAAAGAACAGCCAGACAGCGACAGTAATCCCGACCAAGCCCTGCTCGGCAAGAATTTTTGCCTGTATGGTGTGTGCTTCTTTTACCCAGATCATTCCTTCAGGCATATCGGGATCCATGTATTCATACGAATTATAGGCAAAACCGCCTGCACCAACTCCCAAAATGGGACTCTCCTCCCACATCCAGATCGCTGATTTTATCAATGAGAGCCGTGACGACGATGACCGGTCACTCGAAGGATCAAAAATCGATCCGAATCTGTCGTAAACCGCTTCGACAACAACAGGCTGTGTTATTGCTAGAATCACAAACACTGCTACTGCCCCGATGAGAAAATAAAATATGTACGACCATTTCCGATGAAGCAGGACCACGACCAAAACACCGGCGAGCGTTGAAAGCCACGATCCCCGTGAAAATGATATAAGGAGAGCCACACCGGTAACACCAATCGAGGTTATAAGCAATATCCGCAGGAATAGTGATTGCTTCTTCTGAAATAAAAGAGCAAATGCGGGTATAATACCGACCATGAGGAAACAACCCAGCGCATTGGGATTGCTGAATGTCCCGGTTGACCGGTAAACGGGCATTCCGAGCTCCGTGGCTACCTTACGGACAATCGGAGCGAAAATCGACCCCTCATTGAGCAACTGATATATCGAAAGAACGGAAACTAAAAAAGGAACCAGTATTATAGTCCATAAAATTAGATATGCCCGCCACTTTTTGTTCGTAAGGACCATAATAACCAGCGTGACAAGGGCCATGAATATCATCCGGGCGACCTCGAAACACCCCGAATCGAAATCCGGAGAGTAGATAATCGAGATCATCATAACCGAAAGAAACGCGAGTAACGGTGGCCAGAGCGATGTTACGGGGATAGCAATTTTCTTTTTCAGGAGAAGATGAAGAAAAACACTGAACAATGTCAGCACCATGGCGAGATGAAAATAGGTGAGCCGTATAATCGATTGATCGGATGCTTCGGCGATCTTTCCAAGAAAATCAAATCCCGTTGAGACAATCATTGCCACAACACCCAGGGCAGGCTCAATAGGAATACCGATTACCAGAAAAGGAGTTAACGTAATGCCGGCAAAATACGCCCATGTAATCTTGTCGCCGAAAAGAATAACAACCATGGTAATCAATTCGAATACGACGAGACCCCAGAATATCTTCCTGGTATTGATTACACGGCTGCTCAGTCTGTCAGCCGGCAAACCCATACTGTTCACGAGTGACTTTAAAATATCACATTCTCCTTTTCATGGTCAGCATTCCCGCGCAGGGGATACAATGAAACCCAACAGATCATGCCGAACCCATTCCGGCATGTATTACGGATAGTGGATTTCATTATGTATCAAAAAAACCGGAACCATCTGATCCGAATGCTCTTTCATCTGCTGCCTCACGGGTGATGCGGTTCAATCCTTATATCCCTCGGCAAGACGAATGGTACGGAAACCGATCTCCCCGGATGCACGGGCCAGGGGGATGTTCGCCTTGTCCGCAACCCTTCCCGCGCGGAAGCATCCGAAAGCGGACCCGCCCTTGGCTGTTTTATTTATACCGCTATCCGGGCCGAGGGGATCGACGAGGAGTGAATCAGCCCATGATTCCTGATAATACTGCTGCCAGTCCCATACCCACTCGTACACATTACCGCTCATATCGCTCACACCGTCATGTGAATCGCCCTGCGGGGAAAACCAGCCTACCGGCGACATCACATCATCGAATCCATCGGCATTAAGCTGCGTATTCATCGGATACCAGTTTCCGGGATCGGGACCGTATGCATATTCGCGGCCATCGGTCCATGCACCAGCAAGCTCCCATTCGGCATCGGTCGGAAGCCGATACCCGGGAGCATCAAAGTCACAGCTCCAGTCAGTAAGATCATAACACTGCCGGTAACCATCAATGAGACTGCGTTCATTACAGTAAAATACGGCGCCATACCAGGTGACATAGGACATCGGGAGGCGTTCATGCCCTTCTTTCATCTTGAAAATCCCATCCTGGTATACGATTCCGATATTGGTGGTTTTCTCGGGCGTATCAAGCTTGAAAAGGAGCTGTTCATTGCCTTCCGTATTATGTACCTCGAGCGAGTCGATCCTCAGGGCTCCACGGCCCAGAGCATGATTCATGACTTTACTGAACAGTTCGGCAGTCGTCTCGTATTTATCCATGTAAAAATCACGGGTGATCTTGACCTGATGAAGGGGACGGGTATAATGATACCAGATACTGCCCCGTGTATACGTATTTTTATGGACGAGCTGCATTTTGTCCATGAATCGTATGACAGTTAAAACATCATAGGCTCCGTCCACAATGGTCATGGGACCGACAACCAGGGTTTCGGCATCGGGATGGGTTACGGTTACCAGATAGAGGATATCTTCGCTGTTTTTATACACACCCGCAGGGATGCTTTTTTTCGGTATCCATGAAGCGGTAGCCGAATCCATCATAAGCATTTTTGAAGAAAGTGAGCGGCTTCCCGCAATCATACGGTACAGATAGACACCAGCCGAGCATGGTTTACCGAAATCATCGGTGCCATCCCAGAAAACAGTATAAAAACCCGGCTCGCGATAACCGTCGCTCATCGTCCGTACATGCTGTCCGACGATATTGTATATATCAAAATGAACCTCCGAGGAACTTCCGATGCTGTAAGAAATTCTCGTCCGCGGATTAAATGGATTGGGAAAATTTCCATAAAGTCCGAACGGCATCGAGGAACTCTCAGCCACTCTGGAAGGCGAAAGCTCGAATTGGAATGTTCCGGTGGTATCGGTAACAACGGTGAATTTCATCGCCGAATCAGCGAGATTTTCAATAGTAACCGTGGCAGATGCGGCAGGCCGGCCTATATCGTTGACTACCATCCCTGAATACGAGAGAGCACCAGCGACAGACCCGGTAAAAAAAATACAACCCAGAATAGTAAGTATCACGTACAGTCGTTTCATACATTCCCCCATCCATAACAACTTCTTGAGAGTCTTTCCACCACATGGATGCATACTTTTTTTAAAACATCTGAACTCATCAAAAAGTTGCATACAAAAATCAAGAAAGATACAATAGATAAATATACTATTTGAAATTAGTTTAAACAAGAAAGAAGTCGCATGAAGAAATAGCAGTGTAATAGGAAGGAACGACGGGGTATATGTATGAATTTATTCAGGATAGTCTCCAAACAGTCTCCCCCATGGGCTTTCATCGAGCCACCGTTCAACGATTTTCCTGCCTTTGAGAGGGTACCAGAAACGGTCATGGTAGAACTCGCTGGCAAATATGAAGATATTGACAAGCGGCGTATGAAACAGGAGTTTCTGGAAAATTTTCAGGGGGGTTCTCAAAAGCAACATGCTTACGCCGGTGTTAAGATTGTATCCGACCCTGAAATTCCAGCGTTCATTCAATACTTCAGGCATACCGACTATTTCAATTGACCGGGGATCGCCCTGTCCGAGCCCGCGACCCGTTGCATGGGCAATATAGGGGATACTCATGGGTTCAAATCCCATAACCATTGCGGTTACGGCATCAATAGCAACCTGATCGCTCGATGCAAAAATGACATCCTTCTGATACGGAACCAACGTTCGGGGCCCGGGCCCGCTCCCGGCAGTCGTACCGTCCATGGTGCAGAAAATACCGGTGTGAATCTCCTTCTGTATCGCCAGAAGGTCCACGAGCGTATCATGAATCCATGTATGGGTGTAGTGACGATGTTCACTCAGAAGGCCGCCGAACGCATTCTTCATGGCGCCCGTAGTAACCGTATAAGAATGTGTTTTGACTGTGGGAAAGTGAACGATGTTTTTACCGATAAAGAAATCGGGTATATAAATACCATCGGGGAAAATACGGTTTAAAACAGCCATGGCCGCACGTGGTTCATACCTGATCCACTGCATATCCCCGTTATCAAAGTTATACTTGACCGGTATATTGTACTTCTTCAACACAGGGCCGAATTTATTGTAGCGATCCCCCTGATCGGCAATGGTCACAACGGTTTTATTGTGAACAGCGACCAGATTTTGAAACCCTTGCTTTTCAAGAGCGAGAATAGTACCTTCAAGCTGCCATGGGGTAGTATTTGCGCCGGGATACAGAAAATGCCAGCTTATGTTATCCTTCAGGATAGTGGCGGAAGACTTGTCAAGCGCCTTGTCCATGCCGGCCAGTTCGCACAGACGCTGATAATCATCAAGTACCGTTTCCGGTGATGTTCGCAATACTGCTACTTTTGATTTATTCATATCTGTTCCCGCATGCGATTAATAAGGGCAACCAAAACATATGATAATATATGTAAAAGGAGGAAGTATTTCAAGATACTTATACCGGCAGACTGATGTGAATGGAAATAATCAGGACAGGATATTCAGAACTAAATATCGCTCACTACAGGAGGAGACCGGGAAGCTCTATCACCCGGTAATCATCCGTGCGGCACGCTCGGCTTTTTCTTTGATAACCGGTGCAAGTTCACGGCCAAGATCACGGAATTTCTCGGCAGTATAGCCGATTTTATCAAGCATCTTAGTATCTATTCTGTTTTCAATACTCTCAGGCGTTTCACTCTTATTCAGAATGCTTAAAAAATCCGCTATGTGAATTATCATCACCAGTTCGGAATCATGTCTGGACATCGGTGAATGATGAAATGCAATGACGTCTTTGAAAAAATCAGGAAGATGCCAGTGTTCGGCAAGTGTAGCGCCTATCCCGGAATGTGATATACCCAGAAATTGTTCCTCTTCGGTAATTTGAGGGAATTCGCCTGTTTCGGGATTGAGCATGAACGACATGTATATGTCTGGAAAGAATTTCCAGAGTACAATTTTACCGATATCATGAATGATACCGGCGATAAAGAGATCATCATCGAGTCCCGGTAATTTCGAGATTTCTGTTTTCTCATATATCATCTGCGCTGTAATCGCACAGTACGCAGATTGTTCCCAGACCTTTTTCACCGCTGTCTCGACTTCAGGACTCGTTCTCAGTGTTCCCGTTATACATGCCAGACGCACGAGAGAGAGTATCTCACGGGTTCCCATGAGAGCGACCGCATCCCCGACCGATTTGATTTTTCGCGTGAATGAAAAATGTGCGGAATTCGACATCCTTAAAAGCCGTGCCGTTATCCCGGGATCAAGCTCGATAACTCCGCTGTAATCGTTAACGGTCGCATTCGGGTCGCGAGCGAGTTTCTCAACCCTGAGAAAAATATCCGGGAGTGGCGGTAGTGATTTAATTGAGCTGATATCCCGTATTATCTTACGTCGCTGCTGGAATACCTGGGCTTTTTTCTCGTCAGGTCTGTTTACTAATGCCGCATCAAGACTGTTTTGAAGATTATCCGTACCCGATTCATTTCGAACAACAAAATTATCAAATCCCAGTTTGATAAGTGATTCCTTTAACTGCGGTGAGAAAACATCGGTAAAAAAGTAAACCGGTATCTTGAGTTTTGCTACGACAATCCTGAGCAGCCGTGTCATTACCAGTGTTTTGTCTTCATTCGTTGCATCTACGACTATCACCCGAACGTTATTGGCTGGTTTTTTCAACGCATCGATCGATCCCTGCCAATCAGACTTTGAAATTACCCTGAATTTCCGCTTTTGTAAAAGGTCTCCCGGTACAAAAGTCGAAGGTTCATTGATAATATCCTCGTTCTCGGTTATAACAAGAATCGAAGGCGGCCCGGAAGCCCGCACATCCCCTTGCGATACAACCGGTTTCTTTTTTGCGGGGATCGTCGAACTGATAAGCGACTCCAATTTATCAAATTCAACCGGCTTTGGGAAAAAATCGCTGACATCATATTCCTGCAGGCTGTCCAGGAGCTGTTTGTCAATAAACTTAGCAATGACAAAAATAGGCATTTTAAGCCCTCTTTTCCTGAGGGCAACAATCAAACTGGCTCCGGTAACGTCCTTAAGCGAATTGTCTACAATAATAACATCGGGTTGATGCGTCTTTATATGCTTAAGTATTGACCGGGGTTCGTCCACAACTATAAAATTGTATCCTTTGGAAGTAAAATATTCATCGAACATCGCATATTCGGATGAATTGGTACTGACGAAGATAATTGTATTACCGTTTTGCATTTTTATTCCGGATGTATGGATAATTATCTTTAAGGAACAGCACGTTATACTTATTTACGAGTACTTGATATCAAATAATATTACTATCATAAGATGCTTTTTTAAAAACCTCTTTAAACAATAAATATACCATGCAATATTTTTTATTCCAAGTGAACAATTCAATCATTATTCGATAACCGGGGGGATAATCCAATTATTACCATTACAGTGTCTTATACGGTCCAGCAGGCATATCTGTTTTTCCCCATCGATACATTCCCTGAAGGAGAAAAATCATCTACAGACATTTCATTTTATAATAAATAATGTCAACAATAACAAGTATAAAAATTATTTCCGGTTATTCCCCCATTTTTAAAAACACCTTTGAAATTATTCTTTTCTCTTCAAGACCAGGAGGGCTGTGAAAAAGTATATTTTTTCGCACCTCATAACGAAATGTGTCGTTTTGCTGCTGTCACAGGCATGTAAACATGTTCCCGCATCATTAATCGGGAATAGGCACTTCGTACCAACCATTAACAGCTTATATACACGTAAATGGTGTTTATCACAACGCTTTAAAAGTATGAAACGGTATAGAATATCTGAAGGAGATGTCCTTTCTTCTTTTTATGACAGCCCGGATTGAGAAAAGGTAATAAACAATAAGTTTCAGGAAGAAATATACTATATTATTTAAACATATTAGCAATTATTCGTAATTCGTATTAAAATTATTTTTACCTATACAAATCTGCGAATATTCCTGATTATCCCGCCCGGTTTTTTTATCATTGATACGGACTCAAACAGTAACACCGATAAAAAATGAAACCGCTGATAATGTTGAGATAATTGAAAAAGATGTTGTACCACATGCAGATATTACGTAAAATATCATAGTGTATAATAACTGCTCATTGGAAATCACAGGGAGCCAAGATGTTGAAAAAATACAGAACAATCCTGATTGTCACCGATATTCAGGGAAACCTGGCGAATCTCATGCATGAACGTGATGCGCTCTACAAAAATACAGGAATAATCATTGACGGAATCAGGATTCTCCGGATTCCCATTCTCTGGGTAGAACAGTATCCGAAAGGTCTCGGCCCCACGGTGCCGGAAGTTGCGGCTCACCTTGAAGGATTCAGGCCGCTGCCGAAAAAAACGTTTTCATCACTCAAAGAACCGGCAATCAGGGAAAGTATCGCCTCTTCCGGTCGTGACCAGGTCCTGCTCGTCGGAATAGAAACGCATGTATGCATATACCAGACTGCCATGGATCTTCTCGACCAGGGTTTTGAAACCCATGTCGTAGAGGATGCAGTTTCCTCGCGGACAGCCTCAAACAAGCACATCGGTCTCACAAAAATCGAACGCGCCGGCGGTCACATCACCAGCGTCGAGACGGCATTGTTCGAACTTCTCGAAACAGCAGAGGGCGAAGAATTCAAAAAAATTATCACTTTGGTGAAATAATATTTCAGTATACCTCGCAGACGCTGTTCAATAACCGCTGATAGAGTATTCCACCGATTCATGAATGCACACGATGAAATACCTCAGCGCCGTATTGTCACCGGATTGAAACTCAGGCCTCCCCTGATTCGACTTTCACGGGACGTAAGAATGTCCGGATCGCAAGTCCGACTACAGCCAGTGCAAGAATAAACAGCAGAATATCCGTCACCATAAGGATGTAATTCGACTTGCTTATGTAATTCCGCAAGAGTATTATCAGCGACGCCAGAGTAGTTACAACCATGAAAACGGCAGGAACAAGCGCAAAGAAGTATTTCCTCCCCTTCATGAGCAGCCATGCCGAAACAGCAATCAATCCAAGAGCTGCGAGGAGCTGGTTTGCGGCGCCGAAAATCGGCCATAGAGTGCTGAAAGCGTTCGAATATGCGAGCACCCACATCAAAACGACGGACAGGCCTGAATTAAACCAGTAGCTCCGAACAAGAGCTGGCGGATTCTTGAACAGAATTGTCCAGAGCTCTTCGAACAGATACCGGTTGAGCCTGATAGCCGTATCGAGTGTGGTAACGACAAATCCCTCAACGAGCAAAATCCCGAACACCGTCCCGAGCGCAAGGGGTATTCCGAGTCCTTTGTTAAAAAGATATCCGGCAGCGAGAGAGAATCCGAGAATCGGGTTTGATTTAACACCCGGTTCGGAAGGCCAGACAATGGCTTTGTAGTCCACGAAATTCAAACCGACACCGATGGCTATCAATACACAGACTGCCAGAGCGGATTCAAGGAGCATGGCGTTGTACCCGACATGCCGGGCGGCGCACTCATTCGAGAGCTGCTTGCAGGTTGTTCCGCCCGCGACAAGTGAATGAAACCCGGAAATCGCCCCGCATGCTATGGTGATGAACATCATGGGCCACAGGAGTCCCAGGTGCTGTACCCCGTCTGCAACATTGAAATACGGCGTCGAAATGGTATAACCCCCGAAACCGGAAAGCAGTACGGAAAGAACCATAAGCACGATGCCGAAATAGAGCACATGGGCATTGATAAAGTCTCTCGGCTGCAGGACCATCCAGACCGGCCATCCGGCGGCAAAAAGCACATAAATCGAGATGATGATCATCCATACTTTTGGCGAAAGCGTTACCGGATATTGTATCCCGACCAGCACCGATACGACGCATACGGTTATTGCCAGGGTATGGGCTAAATAAGTTTTAATACCCTTCTTATAAATCAACCACCCGATGAGCGGCGAACACATCGTGATTATAATGACCGACATCGATGCAATGCCGCCGATTCTTCCCATGACGACACCATCGACGATCACGGTTTTGAGAAACGTTTTGCCCTCGGTGACACCGATCTTCTCAAGGGGCCAGAGAGAAGTAAGAGATATCGCTGTCGCTGATAGAAACGATGAGGTAACCAGCACGATCAATAGAATGGTAAAGGCGATAAAGAGATCGAAACCTGCTTTGCCGAGAGTTCTCCGCGCCACGATAGCCATGGATTTACCGCCCTCACGCATACTCGTGAAAAGAACGGTGAAATCATGAACGGCGCCGATAAAAATTCCACCAAGCACAATCCAGAGCCATGCAGGCATGAACCCATAGAGAATGGCCATGGTAGGACCCAGAATAGGACCTGCTCCTGCGATGGATGAAAAATGATGGGCAAATACGACAAAACTCCGGGTCGGAACATAGTCACGGCCGTCATTGTTTGTTACCGCAGGAGTGGTGTGATTCGGCTCCTCACCGATGAGTCGTGCAACATACCGTGCATAAAAACGGCTTGCGAGAAAGAAGGCAATCACTGCAATGAGAAGAAACATGAGCACATTCATGGTAAACCTCCGGGGTATGCAATGGAGCAGATAACCGTAAGGATATGCAAAAACAACATTTTTTACCTGTGTTGTCTCATGCTGCATGATTAAAGAATCAATAAAAAAACAAAAAAACTGACACTCGATTCTTTAAATTTATTTGAACAAAATTTCTCAAAAAAACAGCAAAACCAATGTTGTAATATGAGTTCTTGTTCCCCGTATGTCAATGGTAAATCACTCGGCACGTTCCCACGGAAACAGGAATACAACTTCCCCGCGAACCGTGTGCTGGCGAATAATACCGTTGGCGTTTCGGGATGGGAAATTATGACGAGGGTGATCATGAGCCGGTAGGAAATTTTGCTTTATCATACAGGCATTAATAGATATGACTTTTTAATTTATAACCATTTTGCTCAAAGTGTGATTTATGATATATTTAAAGAAAGCGATTCAGACAGATTCGATAGCGTTGTACTCAGAAGATGAAACCGTGAAGTTTTTTAACTAAAATGTCTTCTACAATACAGATAAAAACTCTCTACGTTCGACGCTCCAATTACATGAGGAAGACAAAACATGAAAATCATTAAACTGGTATTTCTGGTATTATTCGTTGTTCAATGCGCCCCGTATCGTACTCTTCGCAATAGCCCCTCCGTACCAATTTCTTTACACACTGGTAATCCGCACTATTTTCTTTTCCGCAGCAAACCAACGGTGCTGATAACCTCCGGCGAACACTACGGCG
>JAJFUH010000214.1 GCA_021372535.1 bacterium | reverse complement strand
CGCAAAAAGAAACGCGATCCCGACCTGCCTGAGACACTCGGATACCTTTTCGGGCGGAATGTCGAGATTTATTCCAAGCTCCGTGAGCACATCGGCGCTTCCGCACTTCGATGAAACGGAACGGTTGCCGTGCTTTGCCACCACTATTCCCGCTCCCGCCGAAACAAAGGCGGCGACAGTTGAAATGTTGAATGTGTGCGCCCCGTCTCCGCCGGTTCCGCAGGTGTCGAGAACATCCGTGGTTCCCGCCTCGATACAGGTGGCTTTTTCACGCATGACTCCTGCGAAAGAGGTTATCTCCTCGACAGTCTCCCCTTTCATTCTCATTGCAATCAGAAATCCCCCGATCTGGGCATCGGAGGCCTCGCCGTTCATGATGATCTCCATGACCGTGCGGGCTTCATCGCCGGTGAGATGCACACCGTCAACAACCTTCTGTATCGCTTTGGCGATCATTCTTCCCCCTTGTTGCACCAAGCCTTTTCAAACAGGCCGGTTTTCATCGGACAATGACATCAGCCCTCACAGGAAAAAAGGGACCTGAATCAGGCCGATGCACGGTTTACATTGCCAGAAAATTCTCCAGTATTCTCTTTCCTTCAACGGTAAGAATCGATTCAGGATGAAACTGCACGCCCTCGGTCTGGTGCTCACGGTGACGGACACCCATGATGACTCCATCTTCTGTCCATGCCGATATTTCAAGGCATTCCGGCAATGATTCCCGTTCAATCACCAGCGAGTGATACCGTGTGGCGGTAAACGGATTTGAGAGCCCCTCGAAAATAGTCCTGCCGTCATGGTGTATGGCCGAAGTTTTACCATGGAGGAGTTTCGGTGCCCGAATAATATTTCCGCCGAACGCCTGTCCTATGGACTGGTGACCGAGACATACACCGAGTATGGGAATGCTCCCCGAAAAGACATTAACCGATTCGACCGATATTCCCGCCTCGGTTGGTGTACAAGGGCCCGGAGAAATCACAAGCTTTTCGGGTTTCATTTTTTTTATCGTTTCGATAGATATTCTGTCATTACGGAATATCTTCATGTCTGCACCGAGCTCTCCCATATACTGGACAAGATTATAGGTAAACGAATCATAGTTGTCAATCATGAGAATCATAGCTGCTCCCCCCGGCCCGAAACGGCGAGTTCCCCGTTTTCAGCCATATCGATAGCCCTGAACATCGCCATCGCCTTGTTGACACATTCCTGGTATTCACTCTCGGGGTCGGAATCTGCAACGATTCCGGCGCCGGCCTGGATATATGCCTTCCCGTTCTTGATGACGATGGTTCTGATGGCAATACAGGAATCCACATTCCCCTGGTAATCGGCGTACCCGATCGCGCCTCCGTAAATGCCCCGTTTCGTGGTCTCGAGTTCGTCGATTATTTCCATTGCCCTGATCTTTGGAGCGCCGCTGAGCGTTCCCGCGGGGAAGAACGACAGGAGGGCATCGAAACCATCCCTGCCTTTGGCGAGGTTCCCCTTGACCGAGCTGACCATGTGCATTACATGGCTGTAGCGCTCGATAAACATTTTTTCTTCGACCCGCACGGTACCGTAACGGGCAACTCTCCCCACATCGTTGCGCCCCAGATCGAGGAGCATGACATGCTCGGCGCATTCTTTCTGATCTTTCATCAGCTCACCGGCAAGCGCAGCGTCCTCTTCGGCAGTTTTGCCGCGGCGCCGCGTTCCGGCAATGGGACGGACTTCCATCTCATCGCCCTCGACACGGACGAACATTTCCGGCGACGCGCCGACGATATCGACTCTGTCGGTCGAAATGAAGAACATGTAGGGAGAAGGATTGACGATGCGGAGCATGCGGTAGATATCGAAGGGGGCAACAGTGATTTCACGTTCGAAGCGCTGAGAGAGCACAACCTGAATCACATCACCTGCATAAATATAGTCCTTACATCGGGAAACGTTATTCATAAACTCGGATTTTTCAATATTCGGTACCGCCTCACGGTGTCCGTCACCGGTCATCGGCGGCGGAGCCGAGCGGTTAGCGAGCAGGTTATCGAGCCGCTGTATTCTCAGAACGGCCTCGTGATACTTGTCCTCCAGAGTGCCGGGCGCATCGGTATGGACATTCGAGATTATGGAGATGGTATGCCCGATATTGTCAAACACGAGAATCGTATCGAAAAACATGAAAAATATATCATCGACGGAAAAATCGTCCCTGTTCGTATCGGGGATATCTTCGACAAGCCTCACTGCATCGTATGAAAAATACCCGACGCCTCCGCCGGTGAATCTCGGTAGTCCCGGAAAATCGACACCCTTGAAGCGTTTCATGAGGGTACGCAATTCATTGATCGGATCGCCGCTGAACCGTTGTTCCATGCCGGTGTTCAGATCGCGAATGGTGCCTGATTTACCCCGTGAACGAAAGATGAGAAAAGGATCCGCCCCGAGAAAAGAATATCGCGCCACTTTCTCGCCGCCCTCGACGCTTTCGAGGAGGAACGAGTACGTCGTCCTTCCCCGAATTTTAAGATAGGCAGATACCGGTGTTTCGGTATCGGCAAGCAGAGTCTGTACGATGGGAATGACGGTTCCCCCACCGACCCGCTCCTTGAATTCATTGAAATTGGGTCGTATCACATTCATTTCCTTTATTTATAACGAACCGTATATGTTATAACCGCTTCCCCATCGGCGGGGATAGTGACATTGAATTCTATGGTGTTTGCATCCTTTTTAACGAAATCGGTCGATTTTTCTCTGATTTCCCAGTCGCCCCACAGGTGCTCGACAGCGGTTATAGTAACCGGTTCTTCCTTACGGTTCCTCAGTTTTACCTCAACGCTTTCATCACGCACATTCTGCGAAACTCGCTCGGTATCGGTAACCCGACGTTCACCGACAAGATCGAATGCATTCCCCGCGACAAGCCGCACTTTCTCATTTTTCGGTGTATGCTCGATAGAATCCTCTCCGACAAACTCGAGCGCACCGTCGGTATCGCGCTTATACATCCTTACTTTACCTGCCGGCAGGGGTATACCCGGACCTCCTTTTTCGGAATTGACGAATTCCATGGTGACCGAAACTTTTTGCGAGTCTTTCCGGGAATCGTAAATAAAACGTTTATCCACTTTAATTACGGTTGGCTCAAAAAGAGCAATCTGTTTTATTTCAGCGTTTTGTACCGTGGTCTTTCCCTGTAACTCGTAGAGATGATACTCGAAAAGCCCCCGTTCCTCAAACCCGCCGGGCATTGCTTCTTCCGCCTTGGCGCTCAGGGTCATCTGGCGGCGGAAATCCGGCCGGGGCGGTAAAACCCGATGAACGTCACCGGCAACGACTTTAAGTATCGCATCGTTGTAGGTCGCACCAGAATTGTTTTCGATGGAAACCCACGACGATAACTCCATTTCACGGTCGCTGCTGCCCACAACCGCCGTATACTCCGCATGCCATGACATACCCTCTGTCATATAGGAAACCTCGGTCTGTGTCGACTCATCGTTCTTACTGTACATTTCCCATACAAGGGTAGGGCGAGTGATAAGCCCGCCGGGAAGCTCGGGAAACTCAAAACGCTCGATCGCATCGCTCTTCACAATATTCAGTTTCCCCTCGCGGCTTTTAATAACCACATCATCGGAAACAGCCTGAAGCGTTCCCTCCACGATATCGCCTTTTTCAAGACGAAGAGCTATTTCACGGTCTATATACCGTTCCAGTACTTTTTGGGGACTCACCAGGTCATAGCGGTAATTCTGCTCGATGATTTTAATATCCCCTTTGACGGCAGTAAATCTGACCGATGTGGGATCGATTTTATCGGCGACATCGGTAAACGATATTGTCTGACGGCCTTTTTTGAAACTCATGGTGTCCACTGACTTGACAACGGCCAGATCCGAATTGTATACCGTAATCGATATCTCTCCGGAATACGCCGCGCGGTTACACATTATCAGCATCATGAGTACTATTGTCACAGCTCTATTCATAATTTTCCTCCATGAAATTATTCCCTTTACTGCCGTAAATCATGGAATATTCCAATAATTTTTCCTGAGCGCTATTCTCCGTAAAAAAACCAAAAAAACCGCCGGGGCGCCCCAGCGGTTTACAAATAAATATTCTATGTCAAGCCTATAAATTGGGCGCACACCTGGCTTTGCATGATATTCTACGCCACCACCAGAACCTCTCATTGAAAACACCAGCGTGCACCATCGTTATCTCTCCCATTAAACTATTTTACAGAAAAAACAATGAAAACAGCAATATGTCAAGCTTTTTTTTAGTTCAATCGAAAAACAGCCGTTTCTGTTTGTGTCTATGTGTCGTGGTTTAAAAATTAGAGAGTTTCAATTTAGTAGTGATATAAGATGTTCATGAGAACCATTTACCCAGAATGTTGCAAAAAGAGCTAAAGTGGCATCGACCATCTTAATTGATTTGGAGACGATGAGTGTTCTTCGATGGAATCGACCGAACCAATGACGCAATCGACTATTATTCCTTTCGATCATAGTAGTTTCCCGTTTGGTTTGAACCAGCATATCGGCAGGAATAAGTTCAGCATAGGCATCCCATTTGTCTGTATTGCAGATAGTGACATGGTATTGGTGAAGCTGTTTCAGGAGTCCGGTGAGGGTTTGGGAGTCTCGGTTGCCGAGTTCCCAATCCAGTAATTGACCGGTAATGCGATCCATAGCTGTCCAGACCCAGAGTTTTTGTTTTTTTTACAGAGGTAATGCCATAATTCATCCAATTCCAGGATGACGGTTTGTCCTTCGGGCCGTGGTCGTTCAGCATGTTCTGCCGCATAATCGCGGATCCAGTTGAGAACAGATTGCGCTGAAACTCCGCACAGTTGCCCAATACGATTCAGTGATAAACCGCTTAGATAGAGTACTACTGCCAATATCTTTGTTTTTAGTGGTTTTCCACGCGGCGTAGTTCGGGTGAATTGAAAACCACAGGCTCGGCATAAATGTTTGTGAACACCTTTTACAGAACCGTTTTTGACCACATGAGAACTTTTACACCTGGGACAGTCCATAGGAATCACCTCCGGATAAAGGGTTCTCCGGAAGTAATATACAACAAAAAATACAGAATGCCACTATTTAGTTGATACTCTCAAAAATTATTTTCATAAGTACTCCGTTTAAACCCCAATCTTAATATTTTCAAGCATTTCCTTTTCGTGTTCCACATCAAGAAGGAACTCCTGAACTTTTTGTCGAAATCTCGGAATCAGTAATTCGCACACACGCGGATTATCACAACCATTAAACAGTTCTTCAAGATGTATGTTCAATTCATCAAGAATTTCATACCATTCATCAACACGCCGCTCTTCCATGGAAAAACCTCGTCAGAATTATTTATACCATTCGCCACTATGAAGAGACAACCGAAAGTGCAAGGGTTGTTTTTAACCATAACTCAAGCGATTCGGTTTTTGAGGTTTCACCGGGCCCTCCCATACCTCCTCGACCTCCGCCCCTTCCTCCCGGGCCACCCATTCCTCCGCCACCTCCTCCCCGTCTTCCCACACCACCCGTGCTGCCCTGGCCACCACTACGGCCTTCACCACGGTTTCTCATTTGATTAAAATTAATTTTACCGGTTGCCAATCCTATCCCTATCACTTTCGAGCCCTTTGTTCCGACACTGTAGGGTTGTGATTCGCTTCGCAGGAGTGGAATACACAATTCATAGACGAGGTTCCCTTTTACACTGCCTATCTGGCAGCTTATTCCATATTTCTGGGCATCGACAACAGAAATATCCGTATGCGTGTCCTTCTCCGGTCCGAGAAGCTCCATTTCTTTCTGCATTGATTCCTGGAATACTTCAGGCTGTACAGAATCGTCCGGTCTTTCGGCCTGATCCCTGTTTCGCATCATCGGTCTTCCGCCCCCCCTCATTCCCAAAGGGAAATGAATACCGAACAGTTTCTTCTTTCCGCCATTTTCATCAAACCATACCGTGAATCCTGCAGCCATCAACTGACGTTGAAGACGGATATCACGGGTTGCAAGACGGATGTACAAGGTGTTTTCATCATTGAGCAGCCCGACCGATACTTTCCCTTCCTCAAAACTATACCGGGCATTGTCCCATTCTGCCCCGCCATCGACACCGTCAACAGTAACCGGCCTGTCCCGCCATGTGCTTTCAACTTCAGTCATTCCGCAACCACCGGATATAACGATGATGAAAAAGATCACACTGACAATAACCATATGATTTATAAGCGTTTTCATTCCTTCGAATCTCCTTTTCCGGTGAGTTGCTTTTTTATGTCTTGATTCCATATTACATTATATGATATGATATTATATTCACTTCTTCAGGTTTGACGATTATCATTTCCATAAGGTTTATAGCCCGTTCAATTTTATAAAAAAAAAATCCGGAATAACCCCGGAACAGGAATATTTGATAACTCAAGGCCATCTCTGATAATGACAGTTGAGAGAAGCGTTTGAAAAAACAGCAACCGATCGGAGTTGGGGAAACTAATAATCCGCTCCGGTGAATCCCATAAAGGAGCTCATCCGCTCTGTTTTGAAAGGCGGAAACACCATAGTTCCCCCGTTACGGGTGCGCGTATCCAGTCATTTCCCGCGACGGTGTGTGTTGTAAGTCAGGCTCCTCAGCCCGATCGGCCGAACCTTGCCTATTGTAAAGAGAATAGGGTCCCCGGTTATTTGAATCTGAATGCAGAAAACATGTGAAGTCCGGCACCATGAATATCAATGCCGCGCCGAACGGTTTCCCGCCGCATGACTTTCACGCTCTTTTTCACGGATAGACGATAAATCGGGTCGAATCATCTCCCAGTCCACCCACGCGTTCAACCGTACCAGCAGGTCGCCGTTCCGTGTCAAATCTTCAAAACAGAGTTCAATGTCAAACAGCCATTAATCATAATTCATCTCACTGATTATCAATATCTTATACTCATTTTTTACAATATACAATAATGAAGGATTATGCAATTAAAAATCAACGCTCTATAAGCTGATTTCAGAGGAATCCTTAATAGTTTAATTAATTTGACATTTTATGTTATAAAGCATAATTTATTAATCAGGTGTCACATTTTCAAGCGTCATAGGTCTCACTTATATTTGGCCATTATCATGAAAAAAAGATTCTATATATTGTTTATATTTTTGTTATGCAATTCCGTAAAAGTCTATTCAGATAAAACCGATACCATCCCCCCATCGTATTTCTGGATAACTCCTAAAGAATTCTCGATACTCACCACTAACTCAATAAAACTATGTGTGGATGTCAATGATAAAACAAATGGGACAGGAATTGAAAGTGTAAAATTTTATGCCCATTATTATGATTATACTTGTACGGAAATACATAAAGAGTTTATCGGTGAAGTTAAGGATTTTCCCTATGAATTCCTTTGGGATTGCTCCAATATTCCTGATCAATGCCTTGATGCCCTGATTTTATATTGTGATGTTACCGACAGTTTGGGCAATGTATCCAGTGTCCCCCAGGGAAAAGTAAATGGATATGGGCTTAAAATTGTGCTTGATAGAAATCCATACTTTAAAGATTTACAATTACTTGCCCATAGAATAAACAAACCCGTTATAATTGACGGTAATCTGAGTGAGTGGGCTCCAAAGGACAGCATTGTTTTTTCTAACAATGATGATAACATTATTGTCTATTCAACATGGGATAAAAAAAATCTCTATTTTGGTATAAAAGTATATGATAAGTATGTCACAAGTCCTTTTGATAAAGATGATACTAAAATTAAAAATATACCACTGGGAGATAAAATCGAAATATATCTTGATACACTTCATGATCATGCTCAAATCCGCGATTCACATCATCCGAGTTATATATTCTGCGCCTCCGGTTTGGTTTTTCAACGTACAATGGTTTTTAACGGTGTTCAGTATGAAAGCATTGAGGATTACAATTTAAACGCGTCAGTATCAGTTCAAGGTACATTGAACAATACCACAGATATTGATCAAGGATATATCATTGAACTTGCATTACCTTGGGAAAAAATGGATGTTGATAAGAAGAATATAAAAAGTATGGGGCTTGAAATATGGACTAATGACCAGGATTATGCAAACGAAAATAAATTTTATGCCGGATGGTCCACAAGAGCCGGATACTTATTTAATCCGAGTGAGTGGGGTAATATAATATTTGTAGACAAAAAAGTTTTAAGTTTAAAATATCTTGTTTTCATAGGATTCCTTATTTCAGTGATGCTTGCCTATATATCGATAAGGGTTATAAAAACATTTAAATCAAAAGATGAAGATGAAAGAGTATTCGATAGCCACATTAAAAATGCAATAGAATACATCAAAGAACACTATTCAGAGGAAACTCTCTCAAGGGAAGAAGTTGCACAATTTGTATGTTTATCTCCTTCGTATTTTGGAAATCTCTTTAAAAATGAATGTGGATTGAATTTTACTGAGTTTCTTATACGGTTGAGGATCGAGAAAGCCAAAAAGCTCCTGATTACGACACATAAACCTATTTCAGAAATTGCTAATGAAATTGGTTTTAACGATCAGTCTTATTTTTGTCGCGTTTTTAGAAAAAAAGAAAAAAAGTCCCCCGGATTGTTCCGCAAAAAATACCTCAAACACAATAATCCTCTTGAAGTACAATAAATTCATCCTAAAATCACATAGTAAAGTTTTTCTGTTTATTGATTTTTTCATGAAATAAACTAATTTCAGTAATAGTTATTAAATATATAATAGAAAATATGGTAATAATAGATATTTATGATATTATAATGTATCTGTATTTTACATACCGTGTTTTTTGTTATATAACATTTCAATCAAATCAATCGCGGAGGTGATATATGATTGTATGTTAAATGTAAGGCTGTTATTAACTTGTAATGTCTTATAAAATTTCAACAAAAGGATTTGAGCCATGAAAAAAATTATAATAGCTTTATGTTGTTTATTACTAGTGCCGGCCATAACTTTTGGTGTTAATTTTTCCCCCACCCCTCTACGATTAAGCGCTCCAGCTGCAATTCAGTATAATTTTGATGGATCAAATCTGGTAATTCCTCTGACAGTGACTGGAACCCCGGCATATACAATATTCACGGTGTATACAAAGGATAAAGGGGAAGATATTGGTGAGGTTACCAATGGTTATCTCGGGTGGCATTATGTAAATCGCATAGACACCTGTGTATATTTATCAACTGCCAAACAATTTGACGTTGGCAAACAAACCATATCCTGGGATGGTAAGGATAATGACGGTGGCAAGGTTCCCGCGGGTGAATATACCTATTATCTCTGGGCATTTGATAATACAAATTTAGCTAAAAGGGCCACCGATCCTCAAATAGTTAGTCCTTCTTATATGAAGACTACACTGTGGGAAGTCGGTGAAAATGGAATGCCGTTGCAAAATCCATTTATAACTCTTAATACTGGTCGAGAAACCGGTATTGGCAAGAAGTGGATTCTTGGCGGCGATCCTGACGATCCATCCCTTGTCGAAACAACAGATTTCGCAAAACCGGTAGATTGGCAAGGCCGTATGATGTCTGACCGGATAGCTTTGAATCCCACCGATTATAATACTGTCTATATTTCAGCATTCAATTTTAATGCCATGACTAAAGCCATATGGCAATACAAGTGGGTTCCTAATGGTACAGCAGAGCGTAATACCGACTGGGGTGTTGAAATAAAGACTCCATTCGATGAAGGATGCCACGGAATGACCACCGATAGAACTTATTTGTATACCCCGGCATCAGCTACTGTTGACCCTGATCCGTATGCAAAATTGGCTATAATCGACTTTGATGGTGAATTAATTGCGGATCAAACCCTGGAAATGTATATCAAAGTGGATGATTTCACCAAAGAGGTCAATCCTTCTACATACCAGAGTGGCGGTCCTGGCTGGCTTGATACAAGAGATAACAAACTATTCATGGGATACTGGTTCTGTCTCTTTATGGCGGCCGACCCGTACAGATACCTTGATGGTTCCTATGAAGATCTTACATTATGGATGAATGGGAATGGTGATTATGTCAATGACACATCATGGGAAGTTGATTCCACTACTCCCTGGTTGTGTTTTACTGATTCTGCACCGTGGCGTTTCGATGCTTATGTCGATGCAAATGAATTCTATTCGGTCAGCCAGTGCGGCATGGGTGCGGTTTCTTTTTCTGTCATGGGTCCTGATGGCAGCGGTGTTGGACTTTTTACGTATGCGGGAGATTCTTCGGTATATAAATTCGGCCCGTTATACTGCCAAAATGGTTCGACTTTCGATGGCATGTATATTAACATTCGCGATCAGGGCGATGGGTTGTGGTTTTTAGGTCATGATTCAATGAAGGGTATTATAACCAGCAATCCGATAAACGTAGAGGAAGCTGGACCAGTCGCTTTTGATGTTTCTCAAAACACACCGAACCCGTTCAATCCGACAACGATGATCAACTTCATCATTCCTGAGGCGGGAAACGTTTCAATCGATGTATTCAACATAGCAGGCCAGAAGGTTTCTACAATTGCAAACGAGTTCATGAGTTCCGGTAGCCACTCAGTAACGTGGAATGCTTCTGGATATTCGGCAGGCGTCTACTTCTACACTGTCAAGTGTGGTGATTATTCCAGGACAATGAAAATGACGCTGCTGAAGTAGTTTCTTTTTTCCTTCCCCTTTTCCCTTATATAACATAAGGCCCGATTGATTCGGGCCTTATGTTCTAAATGATATTATAGGAGAGGTAATCATCGTGATCAGGAAGGTCATTGTAATTATTATTGTTATCGTAAATACGGCTTTTGCAATGAATTTATAT
>JAJFUH010000213.1 GCA_021372535.1 bacterium | reverse complement strand
CATGAATTACCCCTGTTCCGTGTCCTGGTTGTAAGTTTTTCATGGATAACAAGTTACAGTGGGCTTTTCTCCGTATCTCCGTGTCTCCGTGGTGAAATTGTTTATGAATGATACCGGCTGGTCGAAAGGAACTGTTCCATGAAACGAAGGTCGTTTTTATCCGGCGCGGCTGCGGGAGGTATTTCCCTTGTTGCCGGAGGGTGTTCCATCCTTGGCACGCGGCGTAAGGTTATCAGGCCGAAGCTCCATGAGTTCAACCCGGACATGCTCACAGTCACCGTGCCGAAACCACCCGCGGGGACCATGCCGATGGGTGAAGTCGGCAAAACGGGAATCAGGGTATCGAAGTTCACCTTCGGCTCTCATATTCCGCCGGGACTCATCCCGCTCGAAAAAGAGCGAAGGCAGATGATCCGTGCGGCATTCGAGTACGGGGTCAATACCATCGATGTGTATGACAACCAGTACGAGGCCATGCCCGGACACATCGAGCCCTTCAAAAACAAGGTCGTGCTCTCGACCATGGGCGGCCGGACGGAGAAGCGGGGCGCCGAGGAGGAGCTTGAATATATCCTGCGGCTTTTCAGGCGCGACCATATAGACCTTGTCCGTATGCACAGCCACACTCCTGACAGGCCCAACTGGCCCGACTGGGAGGTTCTCTTCCGGCTCAAGGAGAAAGGCTATATCCGCGCGGTCGGAATGCCCATTCATTTCAAGCCCGAACTCGATACCGTTCTCGATACATATCCCATCGATTTTGTCGTTTTCCCCTATAATTTTTATCACAACATCGTCTATACCGGTAAATTCCCCGGCGATTACGAGCCGGTTGCACGGAAGCTCCGCGACAAAGGGGTCGGCGTGATCACCATGAAGCCCTTCGCGAGCGAATGGTTTATCTCGCACCTCATCCGCGCCGCGAATGAGATGGAGCCGGAAAGCGGGGCGAGCCTTCCCCGGGCCATGCTCAGGTATATAATCAATTCCGGCCTCAAGCCCGACACCACCATGGCGGGGATGTGGACGCTCAATGATGTGTACGATGGCATGACCGCGTATTTCAATCCCGTGATGACCGTCGATGAGAAACGGCTGCTCGATAAACTCCGGAAGTACGCGAAACTGACCGAGGATGCCTGCCTGCCCGACCATTACCGTTTCCTCGATCAGTGGGCTCCCCGTCAGCACGCTGTTTGAGGCCCGGCTCGTACGGATTGAGGATAGATACACACGTGGGTCTTCTCCTGTGATGCTAATAATAGTGTCAGGGAGAGAGTGCGTCAAAAGCAGTTGTTTTTTATAAATAGATGTAATCAAATCATCATAATATTTGCTTGACATTTTTATTTGATACCAATAATTTGCATAACATCATGAACTTAGAATACCACAGTATACGAAGCCCTTTTGTCGGGTTGTAAGCCGGTTTATACAGTCTTTTATAAATATTATTCAGGCGAGCGCTTTGCATCGTCCCGAACTGCACAATTGAGCGGATATCGATGAATCGAAACAAGTTTCTCCCCATCTTTTCCTCTCATCTCGCGCCCGTTAGGCAGAAGAAAGCTATTTTTCAAAACCATGAATGATGATGTTTTAAAAAGTGGAAAGTATTTATGAATCGTTCAATATATTTCGACTCCATTGAATCAGATCTCAGCTACCTTGCTAATCGCCTAAATATGCGAGGGGGCTTGAATATTCTGGACTTAAATCTGCATTCAGAGAATTTTTATCTGCATTTTCTAAATCTACTTTTTGGTTGGAAGCTTCAAAACCTTAATGTTACACATCATAATGCGGCAGGTATTGATTTAGTTGATATCACAAACAGAATCGTTGTCCAGGTTTCTGCCACAACAACCAAACAGAAGATTGAATCAGCCCTTGCAAAAGACCTTTCCACCTACAAGGACTATTCCTTCAAGTTTATATTCATCTGCAAGGAAGCGAATAAGTTACGAACCAAAACATTTTTAAATCCGCATAATCTGAGATTTTTGCCCGCCGATGATATTCTTGATATCCACTCTCTTTTATTGCATATTAATACGATGGACATAGACCAGATGAAAGAGGTCTATGATTTTCTAAAAAGAGAGCTCAAGAAAGAACCTGACCCAGAGAAAGTAGAGTCCAATCTGACGACAATCATTAAAATTCTTTCAAAAGAGGATTGGAGTCCAGGGGTATCAGGCTTTGAAAAAGTACCGTTCGATATTGAAGCAAAGATCTCGTACAATCAACTGAACAAAGCCAGAGTTTTTATCGATGACTATAAAATTCATTATCATCGTATCGATAATATTTATTCAGAATTTGATAGGCAGGGCGCTAACAAAAGCCTTTCGATTCTCAATGGTATCCGTACGGAGTACGTCAAATTAGGCTCAGTTGATTCTCCTGATCAATGTTTTTTTTCGATTATTGAAAAGGTTGTCCAGAAGATTCGGGCGAGTGCCAATTACACACCTATACCCGATGAAGAACTTGTGTTATGTGTTCAGATTCTCGTTGTGGATGCCTTCATTCGTTGCAAAATTTTCATAAATCCTTTAGGGAATACCGATGCTCGTTCCTGACAACATTCATCCAGAACAGACCATTTACTTCAATGGTGCTTTTGTTCTGAAAGCGATCCAAGAACATCGGGTAATGGATATACTCGATTTATACATACAGACAACAGTTGAGCGTGAAATGAGCCTGCCAGTTTTTATACTGTGTCTAGATTGGCTTTTTCTCCTCAATCTGGTCATATTGAATGACCACGGCGAGGTGGAACTATGTTCTTGAAGTCACTGACCATTACACATGGGGATGGCGCCATAATACGAGACATCCTATTCCACCCAGGTCTTAACCTAATCGTTGACGAAACACCCTTTGTAAGTGGCAAAGAGACCGGCAATAACGTCGGTAAGACAACGGTTCTGAAGTTGGTTGATTTCTGTCTTGGTGCCAAAGCGAAAGGTATATACTCCGACTACGAAAACAAACGGAACGAGTATAAACTTGTCAAAGATTTTCTTATTAACAACAAAGTGCGTGTTTTGCTGGTTCTCAAAGATGACCTTTTGCATGAAGAATCTCGGAAAGTGCTCATTGAACGAAACTTTCTGACCCGTAAAGACAAAATTCAAAGCATAGACAGCAAAAATAAAACTGATGACGAGTTTGAAGAAACGCTAACCAATCTTCTGTTTCCTGGTCATTATGGGAATAAACCGACATTCCGGCAAATAATTGCACACAATATCCGCTATAAAGATTTAAGTATAAACAACACTCTCAAGAATCTTGACAGTTTTACTCGTGATGATGAGTATGAAACGCTTTATCTCTTTCTTTTTGGCTGTGATTTCGAGGAAGGAGATACCAAGCAGGAGTTGCGATCTCAAATCGATATCGAGGAAAAATTCAAGAAACGCCTTGAATCTGAACAGACAAAATCGGCATACGAAACTGCGTTGGCCCTTCTTCAATCAGAGATAGAAGAACTTGAACGTCGAAAGGCGTCACTCAACCTTAATCCAGATTTTGAATTGGATTTGGACAAGCTTAACAGAATAAAATATCAGATAAATCTTTCTTCTTTTGAAATTGGCAGACTTGAACTGAGGAAAGAATTGATTTCAGAAGCCCAGAGGGAGATACAATCAGGTGTATCTACAATAGATCTAAAGCAGTTACAGCAGATCTATCAGCAGGCAACATCTCTGGTGAGTGGAATTCAAAAGACCTTTCAGGAGTTACATGAATTTCACAACCGAATGGTGGAGTCTAAAATTCGGTTTATTGCACAGGATTTGCCAAAGATTGATGCTAAGCTTACCGTTCAACGTGAGCATTTGAACCGCCTCTTGGTTGAAGAAGCCGAATTAAGTACCGCTATCACCCAAAGTGATTCCTTTGATGTGCTTGAACAATTGATTGTAGAGCTTAATGCCAAATACCAAAAGAAGGGAGAATATGAAAACACCTTGCGTCAATTGAGCACTGTAGAGTCTAAACTTACGGAACTCAATAAAGAACTCTCAGTAATCGATAATGACCTATTTTCCGATGAATTCGCCCTAAAAATTAAAGAACAGGTCAACAAGTTCAACAGACATTTTTCATCTGTGTCGTATGAGTTGTATGGTGAAAAATATGCATTGAAGGTTGATCCAAAAATAGTAAAGGGACGCCGACTCTATGAATTCACGGCATTTAACACCAATTTCAGTTCGGGGAAAAAACAAGGTGAAATTTCCTGTTTTGATATCGCTTATACGCTCTTTGCCGATGAAGAGAATATCCCATGCATGCACTTTCTCCTCAATGATAAAAAAGAACTAATGCATGATAATCAACTCCTGATGATTGCCAATCTTGTCAATGCAAGAGGGATACAGTTTATTGCATCAATTTTGAAAGATAAACTGCCGGAGGAATTGAATAAAGATGAGTATTTGGTTCTAAAATTATCACCGGAGGATAAACTTTTCAGGATTGAGAGGGGAGTTGATACCTAACAATACGCTATACCTGCAAGGAGCTACGCACCGCTGGTGATAAATCGTTTGGTTTTTTTGATTATCATTTTTACCCTCTGCCCCCCTCCTCATCCTCTTTTTCACTGGCGCCCCCCTAAAATTCACGATGAACTGTATTATATGTAATACATTGATTATAAATAGAATTTACATGATTATTGATGGTGTTTTTCAGCCCCCGTTGAAAAGCCCCACGGTCACAACCGGTTTTCGGAAAAAGAATGGGTGCTGTCCGAGCGAGCCGTAGGCTCGTGAGTTCACACATTCCCGAAAAACGGGCAGTGAACGGGGAAACAGGCTTTTCTAGGGGTGCCCTTTCCTTGGTTACTTCCTTTGGGCAAGCAAAGGAAGTAACATATTAAAAAGTAACATATATAAAAAATGTTATAAAAAAAGAGGGTTTGCCATCCTCTTTTTCATCCTTGCCATCCTGTCCTTTTCTCTGTAAACTTATTTCAGGACAAAACACTGGATATTGACATCATGGCGCGAACATCGCCTGTCAGGCATTTAATGTGTCTCGACTGCTAATTCTTTGTTCGATATGAAAAACATGAAAGCGAAATACAAGCACACAAACATCGTTGCCAGAGACTGGCGGGCGCTTGCGAAGTTTTATCAGGACGTGTTCGGGTGCATCCTTGTTCCACCCGAGCGGGACCTCTCGGGCAAATGGCTGGACAAAGGCACGGGTGTGAAGGATGCCCATTTCACGGGTGCCCACCTTCTTCTTCCGGGTCACGGGGACAACGGGCCGACACTGGAAATCTACCAGTACTGTCACAACGAGCCTCGATCGGCCACTGCCGCCAATCAGGAAGGCATCATGCATCTTGCCTTCGAGGTCGATGACGTAGACCAGGCAGCTGCGGAAGTCCTGAAGAATGGCGGCAGCAAAGTCGGTGATATCACTTCGTCCGAAGTGGAAGGCGTCGGCCTTGTGACCTTTGTCTATCTTGCCGATCCGGAAGGCAATATCATTGAGCTTCAAGCATGGAAATTAATCGTCGAACCATGATATCCACTCAGTAGTATCCGGTATAAATTGTAATAATGTAGTGGGGACAGGTCGCGCCTGTCCCAACGCGAAAATCATGTAAACAGGGCTTTTACTGATATGTGGATTGTTTTGGATATGATTGCTACCCCTTTTCTCCACACGAACCACCCCGCCATCCCCTCTTTCATCCTTGCCTTCCTGTACTTTTCTCTGTAAACTTATTTCAGGACAAGACGCCCCCCTTAAAAAGGGGGGATGCCGGAAGGCAGGGGGGATTTTTATAAGACCGATTATTCAGAGATTAAGAGGATGGTTTATTAATAAATCCGCGTCCTATTATATTTTTAAACACATCGGGATACATCCATCTGTCCTTATCACATACTATCACTTCGGAGCGTACATCATGACCAACACCAAATATCTTTCAATGCTTGTCATTCTTCTCCTGGTCGCCCTGCCGGTGACCGCGGAAGAGGGGTGCTACTCGATCGTCGCGGGAAGAAAAGCCACCGCCGATGGCAGCGTGCTGTTCGGGCACAACGAGGATAACAATCCAAAATTCGTCGCCGGGCTGCGAAAAATCGACCGCGTCGATTACAAACCGGGGGAACAGGTGATACTCCCGGGCGGGGGACGGATTCCACAGGTGCCGACAACATGGGCGTACTGGTGGCTCCAGATGCCGGAGCTCGACTACAGCGATGGCTTCCTCAACGAGCATGGCGTCGCTGTCGCAACCGACAACTGCCAGTCCCGTGAGGACAATCCGCAGTTGACCGATGGCGGAATCGGGGGGCCCCTTTTGAGACGGCTCGTGGCGGAACGGGCGCGGACCGCGCTCGAGGGAGTGAAGCTTGTCGGAGCGCTCGTCGGGCAGTTCGGCTATACTGCGAGCGGGAGGACCATGATAATCTGCGATCCCCGCGAGGGATGGCTCGTCGCGATGGTCAACGGCAAGCACTGGGTGGCGCAGCGTGTCCCCGATGACATGGTGGCGCTCGTCGCCAATACCTATACGATCCGCGAGGTCGATCTCGCCGACACCCTCAATTTCCGTGGTTCGCCCGACCTGATCGATTACGCTGTCAAACGCGGGTGGTATAATCCCTCGGATGGCCCGTTCAGCTTCGAGAAAGCCTATGCCGACCCTAAAACACGGGATAACATCGCGAACACCCACCGTCAGTGGAGCGGTCTCAGACGGCTTTCCGCGGATACGGTTCCGGCGCCCGAGGATGCACGGCTCCCCTTTGCGGTCAAACCGAATACCCCGCTGACCGTGCGGTACATCACCACGGTTCTCCGCGACCACTACGAGAACACGCCCTACGATCCCCCGGATTATGTGGCCGCGCCCGCTCACAAGCGTCATACCTCGACCATCTGCGGCCCGTACACAAATTCATCGGGCGTGTTCCAGCTTCGCCCGAATATGCCGGTGGAGATCGGCGCGGTCTGGTGGCTGGCGATGTGGCAGCCCTGCTCGACGCCGTATATGCCGCTGTATGCGGGTATGGAGAGGGTTCCGGCCGAGCTCCGGTTCGGCGGCGACCTCGGTCTGAGTTGTGCGTTCTGCGTCTCCTCGCCGGAATTCGGAACGGCATACAGTGTTTTGGGCGATCTGGCAAAATGGGTCAATAGTGATTATGCGGCGCGGATTCCCGCTGTCCGGGACCGGTGGCGGGCGTTCGAACAGATGAGTTACGATCTCCAGCCTCCGTTCGAGCGGTTTGTGAGCGACCAGTGGAAAACCCAGCCTGCCCTCGCGCGGGAGATGATGAGCCGTTACTGCGAGGGAATCGTCGCCGATGCGGTTCAGAAGGCGCAGGCGCTGCTCGCGGTCGGCTCCCTGGATACGCCAGTTCAGGTCAAGCCCTCCGGCGCGCGGTAAACACGCCGGGGAACGGCCTCCCCTGTGAATGTTCGGGGTATGCGGAAAAAGAGTATTGGAGAAGATTGCATATTCTGTATATTTGCTGGCCATCCCCCAAAAAATCACGTTGAATTGTATTGTATGTAATACATTGATTATAAATAGAATATAGACAATTTAAGCCTGTGAATTAATAAACCCGTTGAAAAGCCCCGCGGTTACAACCGGTTTTCGGAAAAAGAATGGGTGCTGTCCGAGCGAGCCGGAGGCTCGTGAGTTCACACATTCCCGAAAACCGGGCAGTGAACGGGGAATAAGGCTTTTCACGGGGTGCCCTTTCCTTGGTTACTTCCTTTGGGCACGCAAAGGAAGTAACATATATAAAAAATGTTATAAAAAAAGAGGGTTTGCCATCCCCTCTTTCATCCTTGCCTTACTGTCCTTTTCTCTGTAACCTTATTTCAGGACACTATAAACCTTCCTGAATTATTCAGGTTTCTTCAGCCAGTCTTCCCACTGTCTCACGGGCATCGCCGAGGAGTATGATTACATTACGCTGCCGGTAGAGGGGATTGTCGACTCCGGAATACCCCGGTTTTGTATCGATATTACAGATTACGACATGTTTCGCTTCGCCGACCGTCAGGATAGGCATGCCGTATATCGGTGTATTTTCAGCGGTTATTGCCGCTGAATTTACCACATCGTTTGCCCCCACGACAACTGCGACATCGGTTTCGGGGAAAAACGGGTTGATATCGTTCATCTCGTAGAGCCTGTCGTAGGGAATATCCACCTCCGCGAGCAGCACGTTCATATGGCCGGGCATCCGTCCTGCAACGGGATGTATGGCGAAACGCACCTCTTTTCCCTGCGCCTGAAATTTGTCGAAAAGTTTTTTTACCTGTTCCTGCGCCTGTGACAGCGCCATGCCGTAACCGGGCACAATCACGATGTTTTTCGCCTCGGCAAGATGCGACAGTGCTGCCTGGTAATCATCCGGCTTCACCACCGGGCCGTCAATTTCAGGTTCGGATATCTCCGCCGGACGCCGTTCATGCGAATCCCGGCCGGGTGACTCCTTCTGAACCGTTGTTTTCCCGAGTATGACATCGAGGAGAGAACGGTTCATGGCCCGGCACATGATCCTCGTCAGGATGAGCCCGGCTGATCCGACAATTGCGCCGACCGCGACAAGCAGGGAGTTGTTGATGGCAAAGCCTGCAATAGACCCTGCAAGGCCTGAAAGTGAATTGAGGAGCGATATGGTGACGGGCATGTCTGCGCCGCCGATCCTCACCGTAAACAGCAGACCGAAAACAAGAGCGCTCACGAGGATAATACCGGCAAACGCACCGGACAGACCGGAAGGACCGAACGTAACGAGTATAAGTGACATACCCGTGAGAACCAATGTCGCCGCGTTCAAGAATGTATGACCTTTCAATACTACCGGTTTCTGGGCAATCCTGCGGTCAAGCTTTGCTGCAGCAATCATACTTCCGCTGAATGTCACACCACCGACAGCCAGCGCAAGAGCGCCCGTGAACAGCGTCGAGACATCCTTCTCCGAAAAAGCGGTGAGTACAATGAATGCGGTCACAGCGGATGCGCCTCCTCCGAGTCCGTTCAAAAGCGCAACAAGCTGGGGCATCTGGATCATGGCGACTTTGACTGCAAGGACATATCCGGCAATCCCGCCGACAGCGATCGACATCCAGAGCACACCATTGCTGACAATGCCGTTGCTTATAAGCGTTACAACGACCGCGCCGAACATGCTGAGCGCGCCGAGGAGATTTCCCCTCACCGCCGTACGGGGCGAGTTCATGAGCCGTATACCCCACAAAAAACCGGCCGTAAACAGTACATCGAGCGTGACAGAGAGAACGCTGTTCATTTCCGTTTATCTCCGGAACCTTTTTCCCTGAACATTTTCAGCATACGGTGGGTGACATGGAAACCGGCAACGATGTTTATCGTGGCCATGACAATCGCGACAGCGCCGAGAATCTCGCTGTCCAGACGTACCGCACCGGCAGTGATGACGAGGGCTCCGATCAGTGTGATACCCGACAGCGCATTCATACCGGACATCAGCGGCGTATGGAGAAGACTCGGAACATCGCTGATCAACTTGTAACCGATTGCAGTCGCAACAATAAAAATCACTGTCAATACAATCATGATGCTGGTCCTGCCTTTCAACTACAGATGCATCGCTTCGCGGGCGCCGGTATGGACAATTTCGCCGTCGATAGTGAGGAGGCACGCTGCAATGATTTCATCGTCCCTGCCTGCGACAATCCTGCCGTCCTTTATGAGATTATCGACAAAATTATACATGTTGTTGGCAAACATCCATGTCGAGCTTACCGGCACCAGTCCGGGGATATTCTGTATGCAGAAGATGGTGACACCGTGCTTTTCAAAGGTTTTTCCGGCTTCCGATATTTCACAGTTGCCGCCCTGATCGATAGCGATATCCACGATTACCGAACCCGGTCTCATGGATTTCACCATCTCCCCGGTGATGAGTACGGGAGCGAGCTTGCCCGGAATAAGCGCCGAAAGGATAATGATATCCGACTGGGATACGCGGTCACGTAGCGCCTCACGTTCCCTGGCAATCCACTCATCGGAAAGGTTCCGTGCATATCCGCCCGCGCCCACCGCCAGTTCCTGCGGAACGCCGGTATCGACAATTTTCGCGCCGACGCTTTTCGCCTGCTCGCAGGCATCATGACGAATATCGGTTCCATACACGACTGCCCCGAGCCTTTTTGCCGTCGCTGCTGCCTGAAGTCCGGCGACACCCGTTCCGATGACAAGAACCGATGCCGGCTGAATCATTCCCGAAGCCGTTCCCATCATGGGGAGAAATTTCGGCAGTTTGCTTGCAGCGATGAGCACGGCTTTATAACCGGCAACCGTGCTCATTGATGTCAGGGCATCCATGGACTGAGCCCGCGAAATTCTCGGGATCGAGTCGAGGGTCAGCGAAGTAACTCCCCGCGCGGCCAGAGATTTTACCATGGTGTAATTTCCGGGAAAAGCGGGATGAAGAAATGCCACGAGGTATTGCCCTTTCTTCATCATGTCGACCTCGTGCTTCCCTTTCGCCTCATTATAATGCGGCTCCTTCACCTTGAGAATGACAGTGGCTCTCCCGAACAGGTCCTCCACATCGCCGACAATCTCCGCTCCCGCATCACGGTACATGTCATCGGAAAAAAAAGAGCCGATACCCGCTCCCTTTTCCATGAGGACATGTGCCCCCTTGCCAGTCATTTTACGGGCGGTGTCGGGTGTTACCGCAACCCGCAGCTCACCCTCGAGTATCTCCTTCGGTACAGCGAATGTAATACCTTGAAAATCCATTATTTCCACCTTCCTCTCACAATTGCATAACACAACAGCGTCCGGTTCCGAATGATTGATAACAATTCGGAAAACTGCATAAAATCATTACAATCACCGTTGACTGTTATTGAAATCCCGTATCATACTGCACAGCTTGTCCGCCGGAATCCACTGACCGAAATTCTTGAGCACGACAAACGTCTCGGAATCCCTGACACCCTGCACTTTCGAAAGCTGGTCGGTGACAAAATCCACGAGGGTCTGCCGCGAGGGGGCAAGCACCATGGTTACGATGTCGTATCGCCCCGTCACAATCATCGTGGTGAGCACCGACGGGAGCTGTTCTATCGTTTCGGCGCTCTCGCTGAGACGGCGGCCGTCGATCTTGACCCCCACGATTGCGAGATAGGACTCGGGAAATGACTCGATATTGGCCTGCGCGGCGACACGGAGCACACCGCTGTCAAAGAGACGGCTCAGGCGCTGACGGACGGTTCCTTCGGCGATTCCGAGACGGCGGCCGATTTCCCTGTTCGACAGCCTCCCGTCAACGCCTAAAATATGCGCTATTTGAGTATCAATGGCATCCATTTTACGCATTTTCTCCTTTTATGGCTAAAATAACATTAATATGCGTAGATTGTCAAGGCAAAAATGATGAATAGTATTTAATCATCATGGTTATGCTGCACCGTTTTCTGGTGACCCTCAAAAATCCACAATGAATTGTATTGTAATAAATTGATTATAAATAGAATATATACCATTAATGCCTGTGAATTTATAAACCCCTTGAAAAGCCCCCCGTTCACGACCGGTTTTCGGAAAAAGAATGGGTGCTGTCCGAGCGAGCCGAAGGCTCGTGAGTTCACACATTCCCGAAAAACGGGCAGTGACCGGGGAAACAGGCTTTTCACGGGGTGCCCTTTCCTTGGTTACTTCCTTTGGGCACGCAAAGGAAGTAATATCTAAAAAAGTGTTTTTGAAAAAATGGGGGGTGCCAGTGCAACGTTTTCCCTTGTTCATTACCATCAAACTTTATACTTTATATTCTTGTATATTATGAGCGGATTCAACATGATATTTGTAGTGTATTATATTTTAATAGTACAATACGGGAGCATACTATGACAGGAATTCTCTATCATGATGATTACCTCAACCACATTACCGGAATCGGCCATCCCGAGCGTCCCGGCAGAGTCACCGTCATCACCAAGGCCCTGAAACAGGAGAAATACCGGGACAGACTGGTGTGGGACGAGCCGCGGTGCGCCACAACAGATGAAATCGGGTATGTTCACAGCCAGTCGTATATCGAGCATGTCAAAACAACTTCCGCAGCCGGCCCTCAGTATATCGATTCTCCCGATACGCCGGTTTCAAAGGGTTCCTACCAGGCGGCGCTCCGCGCGGCGGGAGCGGTAATGACCGCTATCGACGGTGTTGTGGATAAAAGATACACGACCGCCTTCTGCCCGGTCAGGCCCCCCGGTCATCATTCACGGTATTCCATGGCCATGGGCTTCTGCCTGTTCAACAACATCGCCATCGGTGCGCGGCATCTGAAAAAGAAGCACAACATCCACAAAATCCTTATCGTCGATTTCGATGTTCATCACTGTAACGGCACCGAGGAAATGCTCTCGGGAGACAACGATATCCTCCTGTTCAGCATCCATCAGCATCCGCACTATCCCGGAACCGGATTGTCGACCCGTCTCTACAGCCATTCGGGCGGTGTGCTCAATGCTCCTGTCCCTCCGGGTGCGGGTGAGGAGGAGTACATGCATGTGTTCAAGGGGCAGCTCGCCGACCAGGTCAACATGTTCATGCCGGAATTCGTGCTCATGTCCGCCGGGTTCGATGCGCACAAGGATGATCCTCTCGGAGACATCAACCTCGAATCGGACTCTTTCTACCGTCTGACAAAAGAAGTGGTGAAATTCGCCGATATGTACTGCGATGGTCATATCGTATCCACCCTCGAGGGCGGGTATGAGTTCGAAGCGCTTGCCGAATCGGCGGCATTCCATGTCGATGCCCTTCTCGAAGCAGGGGGTTCGTGAATCGAACAATTCTGTTATGATATTTTTTAGGAGGAATAGTGAAGGTTCTTGTTATAAACTGCGGCAGTTCATCGGTTAAATATCAGCTCATGGACACCACCGGCGAGCATGTTCTGGCAAAGGGAATTGTCGAACGTATCGGATTTCAGGATGCTATCTTTACCCATATCGCAACGGAAGGCCAGAAATGTGTCCGGACACTGCCGATCGAAAACCACGATGAGGCCATGAAGCATGTCCTTGCAGCGCTTGTTGAGGGTTCGGGCGCCGTGCTCGGCAACCTTTCGGAGATCGGCGCGGTCGGCCACCGGTTTGTCAACGGCGGCAGGCGCTTCTGCGAATCGGTCGCGGCAAACAAGACAGTGCTCGGCGAAATCCGCGGTATTCTCGATATTGCGCCGCTCCATAATCCGGCGCATCTCCTCGGAATAGAAGCCTGTATATCGGCAATGCCCGATATTCCGCAGGTTATCGTCTTTGACACGGGGTTTCATTCCAAAATTCCTCCAAAGGCATATATGTATGCCCTGCCTTATGCATACTACGAAAAATATGGCATTAGACGGTACGGTTTTCATGGGACATCCCATTACTATGTTTCCTCGCGTGCGGCTGAGATTCTGGGGCGGCCCTACGAGGAGATGCGAATCATAACATGCCATCTCGGCAACGGCTGCTCGATCGATGCTGTCCATGGCGGTCATGCGGTCGATACATCCATGGGATTCACTCCCCTCGAGGGTCTCATGATGGGAACGCGGACCGGTGATATCGATACCGCGGCGCCGCTGTATATCATGCGGAAGGAAGGCATCTCGCCCGATGAGATGGACTCCATCATGAACAAAAAGAGCGGTCTGCTCGGTGTTTCGGGTATTTCCCCGGACATGCGCGAGGTTGCGGCTGCCGCGGAATCCGGCAACGAACGCGCCGCCCTCGCCCTCGATATGTACTGTTACCGCATCAAAAAATATATCGCGTCATACATGGGAGTGCTCGGCGGATGCGATGCCCTCGTTTTTACCGCCGGTGTCGGCGAGCACAGCCCTCTCATCAGGAGTAAATCGTGCGAGGGTCTTTCGTTTCTCGGCATAACGGTCGATGAGGAAAAGAACTCCCGCGCCATAGGAGGTGAAGCCGGGATTAACCGCAGCGATTCACCGGTAAAAATTCTGGTAATACCGACAAACGAGGAAATCGTCATCGCCCGTGAAGCCGAGCGCCTCGCCCGCAAGCGCGACAAGTGATGCCGTTTTATTTTGGAAGCATTGTGATAAAGTCCGTAAGTATGGATAAATGCTGTCAGGGTCTGCGCGAAGTGACGATTCCCGATTAATGATTCGGGGACATGTTTATATGCTGGCGCTCCCCCCAAATCCATGACTTTTTGTAATAAACAGCATAACACCTCTTGAGCTTCTGATTATTCAACCCCGTTGAAAAGCCCCGCGGTCACAACCGGTTTTCGGAAAAAGAATGGGTGCTGTCCGAGCGAGCCGAAGGCTCGTGAGTTCACACATTCCCGAAAAACGGGTGGTAAACGGGGAAAAAGGCTTTTCACGGGGTGCCCTTTCCTTGGTTACTTCCTTTGGGCATGCAAGGGAAGTAACATCTAAAAAAGTGTTCTTAAAAAAATGGGGGGTTGCCACCGATTTACATACCCTTGACAGCATCGAAACAATACATTTCATTATCGGGCTCGTGAAAAATATACTTTTTCACAGCCCCCTTGATTATCCTGATAGATAACATATTGCAGGGAATACTTCATGTCTTGTCGCTTTGTTGTTTTGAGCGATACCCACTTCACCGCCCCGCCCTCATCCTGTGAAAGCACCTGGTGGAACCGGACAACGGAGCGTTTTTCCGAATGCATGGGGGAAGCTCTTGTCAGGCTTGTCAGGAAACTCGACCCGGATTTTGTCGTCCACTGCGGTGATCTTGTCGGCGTATGTTCCGGCGGGAGTTTCGATTTCGGAGCGGCTGTCATGGATCGTTTCGGCTGCCCCTGGTATGCTGTTCCCGGAAATCATGACACCTGGTGCTCCGCGCCCCGCGCCCGTCTGAAAGAACGGTACGGAATTACCGGTCAGTCCTGTTCGTATGTTCGTGATCTCGGCGGCCTGCGCTTTTTCTTTCTTGATACGGCGTACTGGTACGGGTATGACGGGAGTGTTTCCCCGGTTCTTGACCGTGAGAAGTATGATTCCGGTGCGATTAAAAGTATCGGGCCTGCCGAAGCCGATAAATGCTGGCTGGAGAACGGGCTCGTGCGCTCGGAAATGCCTGCGGTTCTGGTAACGCATGCTCCCGTTGCCTTCCGGGAGGCTTATCCGGCTGCAACACTGCCTGGGGGTCTTCCGGTTGAAAGTCCTCTGACATACCCCCGGCGTTTCATCGATGATATGATCGGCCGTGAAGAGCTCCTGAGCCTTGTCCGGGGCAGCACTGCGGTCAAGGCCTGTTTCGCGGGGCACTGGCACATCCACGATGCATTGAAAGATCATGGCGTATGGCACATCATGACCGCCGCGCTCAGGGAGTATCCCTACGAAATCCGTCTCGTCGAATTCAATGCCGGTGTTTTCGAAATGAGCACTCATGAGCTCGATTTACCGGAACTCAGAGAATTATCCTATGTAAAGGAATGGGGTAACCGGTGGGTAAGGGGGGAAAAAAACGTACGGTTCCTGAAATGCGTGTTCCGCTGAATCGATTAAATTTTTTTTCATTGGTGATAATACTATACCATGTAAACGGTAATGACTGTAAATCCTGACCATCCCCCGAAATCCACAATGAAATGTATTGCAATACATTGATTATAAATGGAATATAGACCATTAAAGCCTGTGAATTTATAAACCCGTTGAAAAGCCCCGCGGTCACAACCGTTTTT